>CAZIZA010000086.1:0-13431 GCA_964543555.1 uncultured Pseudomonas sp. | reverse complement strand
CAGCGCCAGCAGGAACAGCAGGACCAGGAGGGTGGTACGGCTGCGGTCGAGTGCGGCGGCAATCAGTGCGTGCATCTCAACTGCCCTCGGCGGCGAGTTGTACTGTCACCTGCTGGCCAGGCTGGACGAAGCCCTGGCCAAGGGTGATCAACGCCACTTGCGGCGGTAGCCCGCTGACCCAGGCGCCCTGATTGTCGACGCTGATTAGCTCGACTGGGGTGAACTCCACACGCTGCGCCTGGTTGACCCACTTGACGCCGTGACGGCCGTTTTCGTCCAGGCTGAGCAGGGCAGGGGACAGGCGATGGGCCATGGCCTCGCCGGTCTGGATATGCAGGGTGGCGCTGGCCCCGGCCAGGCGCAGGCCGTTGGGGTTGTCCACCTTGACCTCGATGCGGAAGCTGCGCGAGCCCGGGTCGGCGGCTGCGGCGATAAAGTGCAGCTCGCCTTGCAGTGTGCGGCCATCGAGCAGTTCAACCTTTACCGGCTGGCCCAGTTCGAGCTGGGTCACCTGCTGCTGGGCGATCTGTGCGCTGACCTTGAGGCGGTCGATATCCACCAGGGTCAGCAGGCTCTGGCCAGGCTGGACGAAATCGCCCAGCTCGACCATGCGCTGATCATAGATGCCGGCGAATGGCGCTTTCACCCGGGTGTTGCGCAGTTGCAGGCGGGCGCTGTCGAGCTCGGCGCTGGCCTTGGCCAACTCACTCTCCAGGCGCATCAGCTCATTGGCCGACACCAGGCTGCGTTCACGCAGGCGCCTGGCAGCGGTGACGTCGCTCTGGCGCTGGCGCATATCAGCCTCGCTGCGCGCGACCTGGGCCGGGCGGTCATCCGGCGAAATGCTCAGCAGCAATTGATCGGCGGCGACGCGGTTGCCCTTGTCCTGATCCAGCTTCTGCACGCTGCCACTGACCTGGGCGCGCAGCTCCACGCGGCGCCAGGCCTCGATCTGTCCCTGCACGACATGCTGGCGCTGCATGGGCTGAGCCTCCAGCATGGTCACCTCGACCCGTGCCAGTTCGCTGCGTGTGGCCGGTTTTTCGGGCTCGGCCTGTACCTCGTCACGGGCCACGAAGCGGTCGCCGCTGAGCAGCCAGAGAAGAAGCGCGATGGTAATGAGAACGGCGATGATCCAGGGGCGTTTGCTCAGTGGCGTGAACATGGCGGTGGCTTACTCGTTGGTGGCGGGCGCTGCCAGCAGCGCGGCGGCCTGGCCCTGCAGGCCGGCGATGATGAAGTCGGTGACGTGGTCGAAGTACGCATCCGGCTCGATGTATTCGGCCCAGTGCGCGAAACCGCCGGATGCGATGCGTGCCATGACGCCATTGACGCAGGCCTCCACGCCCCACAGCAGATCCTGGCAGTGTGTCGGGGAGAGCTGTACGTCGCGGAAACTGCTCTGCAGCAGGTTGCTGAACAGGTTCATGTACTGGCCTTCCAGTTCGACGAACTGCTCGCGGTAAGTGGGCTCCAGGCGCTCCTGAAAAGCTGGGCGGTCACACAGCAGACAAAGCTGCGCTTGCATCGGGTCGGCCTGCAGCAGCTCGAAAGAACGACGAATGACGCGGCGCATGGCCTCCTGCGCAGGTGCACTGCGGGCGATCCCTTGCAGTTCGGCCAGGTTCTGGCGTGAGCAGTCCAGCACCAGACGCGCGTAGAGCGCTTCCTTGCTGGTGAAGTGTTTGTACACGGTGCCTTTACCGATACCGGCATGACGCGCCACCTCGGCAATGGTGACGCGATCCCAGGATTGTTCGTGGAAGAGCTGGCGAGCGGCTTCGAGCAGGGCGTTTTCGCGTTGCTGAAACAGTTGATCTTGATAGCGCATGGGCTTTTCATTGAGAGGTGTGACCGACGGTCATGCTATGACTGCTGGTCACGGTGCTGCAAGGCAGGAGTTGTAACAAGGCAATTAGCCAAGGATGGCCAGGCTATCGATTGTCTATGGATGTAGGCGCTACTGCCCGGGGCATAGCAATCGATTGCTATGCCGGGTACGCCTCCCTCAACGCGCCACGCTGACGCCTTCGAGGTTGGCGAAGGAGGTGTCCTTGGCGGTGAGCAGGAAGTCGCGCATGAACGGCGAGTCGAGCATGTCGGTACGGATCGCGGCGTAGAGCGTGGCGAACAAGCCCCTTTCGCCCAGGCGTTTGGCGCTGACATAACCGCGCGAGCTGTATTCGTGCAGTGCCCAGTTGGGCAGGCCGCAGACACCACGGCCGCTGGCCACCAGTTGCATCATCATCACGGTGAGTTCGGAGGTGCGCACCTGTGCCGGCTCGATGTCGTTGGGTTCGAGGAAACGCGTGAAGATATCCAGGCGATCACGCTCCACCGGGTAGGTGATCAAGGTTTCCGTGGCCAGATCCTGCGGCTGGATGAAGGTCTTGTTTGCCAGGCGGTGCTGGTTGGCCACGGCGAGCATGGCCTCATAAGTGAACAGCGGCACGTAGGTGATGCCGGCCAGCTCGATGGGGTCGGAGGTCACCACCAAATCCAGATCGCCTCGCGCCAACGCCGGCAGCGGGGCGAAGGAGAAGCCCGAGGCCAGGTCCAGCTCCACTTCCGGCCAGGCGTCACGAAACTGGTCGATGGTCGGCATCAGCCACTGAAAGCAACTGTGGCACTCGATGGCCATGTGCAAGCGCCCTGCGGTGCCGCCGGCCAGGCGCGCCAGATCGCGTTCGGCGCCGCGTAGCAGGGGTAGGGTGGCATCGGCCAGTTGCAGCAGACGCAGGCCGGCGCTGGTGAAGCGCACCGGCTTGGTCTTGCGCACGAACAGTTGCAGACCCAGGCGTTCTTCCAGCTCCTTGAACTGGTGCGACAGCGCCGACTGGGTCAGGTGCAAGCGCTCGGCGGCCTCCACCAGGCTGTCGGTTTCGCGCAGGGCGTGCAGGGTTTTCAGGTGGCGTAGCTCGAGCATGGCGGGTCTCTGCGAAGGTTTTGCTCATCCAATGCCAGGGCTGGATGAAAATGGTTCATACAGCCTACATGAGTAAATCTATAGATCAAGACGAAAATCTTGAGTTTGTCTCACTCATTGTCGATGCCGAGAATGGCGCCATCTCGATTGATTCTGGAGTTTCACGCCATGGCCCTGTCCCATTCCCTCGGTTTTCCGCGTATCGGCCGCGACCGCGAACTGAAGAAAGCCCTCGAAGCCCATTGGAAAGGTGAGCTGGACGAAGCCGGCTTGCGCGCTGTGGGTCAGCGTCTGCGCGCCGAGCACTGGCAACTGCAGAAGGACGCCGGCATCGATCTGCTGCCGGTGGGCGACTTCGCCTGGTACGACCAGGTGCTCGCACATTCGCTGGCCTTTGGGGTGGTTCCTGAGCGCTTTCGCCCGGCTGCCGGCAAGCCGACGCTGGATACCCTGTTCGCCATGGCCCGTGGGGCCGTTGCCAACAAGAGCAGCGTTTCGTGCTGCGGCGGTGCTCATGCCCAGGAGATGACCAAGTGGTTCGATACCAACTACCACTATCTGGTGCCGGAATTCAGCGCGGATCAGCCGTTCGCCCTGAGCTGGGAGCAACTGTTCGAGGAGGTGGCTGAGGCCCATGCCCTTGGACACAAGGTCAAACCGGTGCTGATCGGCCCGCTGACCTACCTGTGGCTGGGCAAGGCCAAAGGGGGCGACTTCGATAAGCTTGAGCTGCTTGAAAGCCTGCTGCCGGTCTATGGCGAGATCTTCCAGCGCCTGGCCGCGCAGGGTGTGGAGTGGGTGCAAATCGACGAGCCGATTCTGGTGCTCGACTTGCCGCAAGACTGGAAGAACGCCTTCGAACGCGCCTATAACCTGATCCAGCGCGAACCGTGCAAGAAGCTGATTGCCACCTATTTTGGCGGCCTGGAAGACAACCTGGGCCTGGCTGCCAACCTGCCGGTGGACGGTCTGCATATCGACCTGGTGCGTGCGCCGGAGCAGTACCCGACCATTCTCGATCGCCTGCCAGCTTATAAAGTGTTGTCGCTGGGCGTGGTCAACGGGCGCAACGTCTGGCGCTGCGATCTGGAGAAAGCCCTTCAGTTGCTGCGTCACGCTCACGAGCGTTTGGGCGAGCGACTGTGGGTGGCGCCTTCCTGCTCGCTGCTGCACAGCCCGGTGGATCTGGCCCGTGAGGATCAGCTCGACGTCGAACTGAAGAGCTGGCTGGCCTTCGCGGTGCAGAAGTGTCAGGAGGTCGCCCTGCTCGGCAAGGCGCTGTCCGCGCCGGAAGATGCCGCCGTAGACGCCGCACTTGAGGCAAGCCGCGCGGTACAGGCCGCCCGTGCGGCATCGACGCGCATTCACAAGCCTGAGGTGCAGGCACGTCTGGCGGTCATTCGCCCGCGTCATGCCCAGCGTCAATCGCCGTTCGCCGAGCGCATCGAACAGCAGCGAGAGTGCCTGCAACTGCCATTGTTGCCGACCACGACGATTGGTTCCTTCCCGCAGACCTCGTCGATTCGCCTGGCGCGGCAGTCGTTCAAACAGGGCAAGCTCAGCGCGGCCGAGTACACCGAGGCCATGCACAGCGAAATTCGCCATGCGGTTCAGGTGCAGGAACGCCTGGGCCTGGACGTGCTGGTGCATGGCGAGGCCGAGCGCAACGACATGGTCGAATACTTCGCCGAGCAACTCGACGGCTACGCCTTCACCCGCTTCGGCTGGGTGCAGAGCTATGGTTCGCGCTGCGTCAAACCGGCGGTGATCGTCGGTGATCTGAGCCGACCCAGGGCCATGACCGTGGAGTGGATCCGCTATGCACAGAGCCTGACCGAGAAGGTAGTGAAGGGCATGTTGACCGGCCCGGTGACCATGCTGATGTGGTCGTTCCCGCGTGAGGACGTGCCCCGCGAAGTGCAGGCTCGGCAACTGGCGCTGGCGATTCGTGACGAGGTGGTGGACCTTGAGGCAGCCGGCATCAAGATCATCCAGATCGACGAGGCGGCGTTCCGTGAGGGCTTGCCGCTGCGTCAGGCTGCCTGGCAGCACTACCTGGACTGGGCCACCGAGGCCTTCCGCCTGACCGCCAGTGGCGTGCGTGACGAAACGCAGATCCACACCCACATGTGCTACAGCGAGTTCAATGACGTGATCGAGTCCATTGCGGCGATGGATGCCGACGTGATCACCATCGAAACCTCGCGTTCGGACATGGAGTTGCTGGAGGCGTTCGAGAGGTTTGCCTACCCAAACGACATCGGGCCCGGCGTGTATGACATCCACTCGCCACGGGTGCCGGACAGCGCCGAGATGGCCGGGCTGTTGCGCAAGGCCGCGCGGCGTATCCCGCTCGAGCGCCTGTGGGTCAACCCAGATTGTGGCCTGAAGACCCGTGCCTGGCCGGAAACCGAAGCTGCGCTGGTGAATATGGTGGCCGCTGCCAGGCAGTTGCGCGCCGAGTTGGCCTGATTCGATTCCCCGGTAATCGCGGCTGAACCCCCTCCCACAGTTAAGTGGAGGGGCGGTCGTGACGCTCTGGATCGCACCTCTGGTCACCGTCTGGACAACCGTTCGTCCCCCTTCATCAAACTGTCACGCTTGTGTGGCAGCGCCGTCGAACGACTTTCACCAGAATCGCGTTTCAGTGGGGTTCTGCGTTTCTGGTGTTTTCATGCGTGCTTTCATTTTCATGGCCGCGTTGCTGTGCGGCCTGCCGTCTTTTGCGGCCAACCGTTGCGACTTGTCCGAGCCGACCCGTTATGCGGACGTCGGTGAGGTGCGTCTGGCTTATCAAAGTATCGGCAGCGAGCGCGACCCGGCGCTGCTGTTGGTCATGGGCCTGGGTGGGCAGTTGATCCACTGGCCTGACGAGGTGGTCGAGCGCCTGTGCCAGCAGGGTTTTCGCGTTGTGCGCTTCGATAATCGCGATGTGGGGCTGAGTACCTGGCGCAAGCCAGCGCCGAACATCAACCTGCCGTACGAGGTACTGCGCTATCGTCTGGGGTTTTCGCTCGGCGCGCCTTATCATCTGCGTGACATGGCGGGGGATGCCCTGGGGCTGATGGACAGCCTGGGTGTCGATGGCTTCCACGTCCTGGGCGCGAGTATGGGCGGGATGATCGCTCAGCACCTGGCCGACCTGGCGCCGCAGCGCGTGCTCAGCCTGACCCTGGTGATGACCAGCTCAGGCGCGCAAGGCTTGCCAGCACCAAGTGATGCCCTGGTCGCCCTGTTGGCGCGACGTGAGGCCGGGAGTCGCGAGGCCGCTCTGCAGCAGCAGGCCGACCTGCTCGCGGCGCTCGGCAGTCCCTCGGTACATGATGATCGCGCCTTGCTTCTGCATCAGGCTGAAGTGGCTTATGACCGTGCCTTCAATCCCGAAGGCGTGCAGCGGCAGTTGCTGGCGATTCTCGCCGAGTCGAGCCGGGTCGAGCTGCTCAATCGCCTGAAGGTGCCTGCTCTGGTGGTGCACGGCACCGCCGACCCGCTATTGCCGGTGATGCATGGCGTGCATGTCGCGGCGCATATCAAAGGTTCTGAACTCAAGCTGATTCCGGGGCTGGCGCATCGCTTTCAGGATGCGTTCAAGGAGCCATTGCTGGCCGCCGTGCTGCCGCATCTTGCGGCGCACCGGGAGGATATGGGCTTGGCGCGTTTGTAGTTCACAACTCCTGGTTGTGCTTGATCGCTTCGCGGCGCTGCAGGTTGTCGATGTGCTCGCTGCTATGGCGCAGCAGCTTGTCGGCCATGATCATGCGTTCGATATAGCGCGTGATGTTCTGCTCGGCGTCATGGCGGGAGATAAAGGGGCCTTCCAGTGTGCCTTCGCGGGTGGCAAAGAAATATTGGCCATTGACGGCGCTGACGCGTGAGCTGCGGTAATACGTACCCGGTTGGGGGTCGACGGTGCGTTGGCCGAACATGGCGGAAACTCCCTCTGCAGGTGCTCGATTACCTGAGTCTACTGCGGCCAATACGGCCTGCTGGATAAAACGACAGATGGTAGATTTTGGCGGCTTGTTAGAGGCTTTTAGCGGATTTTATGGATTATTGGCGCCGGTCGGCTGGCGTTTCTGGGTTGCCGATCAGTACAGTTTCGCTCGGCAACCGGGCTGAACTGTTGCTGTGTAGGTGTGCATGCCTCTCCTAGAATGCTCGGCTGCGGCCAACATGCTCTGTTGGCTGCCTGCCAGAGGTTGCCATGCACATTTCTTCCGGCCGTTGGATGTACGGCCTGCTGCTGGCCCTGATCACTTCGGTGCTTTGGGGCATCCTGCCAATCAAACTGAAAGAAGTTCTCCAGGTGATGGACCCGGTAACGGTCACCTGGTACCGCCTGGCCGTGGCCGGCTCCCTGCTGTTTGCCTACCTCGCTGCGAGCCGTCGGTTGCCGCGTTTTCGTCCGCTCGGGCGCAAGGGCGGTTGGCTGCTGGCGCTGGCCATCGGCGGGCTGACGGCCAACTACGTGCTGTATCTGGTCGGGCTTAACCTGCTCAGCCCCGGCACCACGCAACTGGTGATTCAGGTGGCGCCGATACTCTTGCTGATCAGCAGTCTGTTCGTCTTTCGTGAGCGTTTCAGCTTCGGCCAGGCGCTTGGTCTGATGGTGATGCTGCTGGGCTTCGGCCTGTTCTTCAATCAGCGCCTGGGTGAGCTGCTTACCTCGCTGACCACCTATACCACCGGCGTGCTGACCGTGCTGGCCGCGGCCTTCGTCTGGACCTTCTACGGTCTGGCGCAGAAGCAACTATTGACCCTGTGGAGTTCGGTGCAGGTGATGATGGTCATCTACCTGGCGTGCGCGCTGTTGCTGACGCCCTGGGCGCAGCCGCTACAAGCACTGCAACTGAGCCCGCTGCAAGGTTGGCTGCTGTTGGCCTGCTGCCTGAATACCCTGGTCGCCTACGGCGCCTTCGCCGAGGCCCTGGCGCATTGGGAAGCCTCGCGGGTCAGTGCGACCCTGGCGCTGACCCCGCTGGTGACCTTCGTCTCCGTGGCCCTGGCCTCGACCTGGTGGCCAGACCACGTGCTGCCTGAGCAGGTCAACGGGATCGCCTACGCAGGCGCGGTGGTGGTGGTGCTTGGCTCGGCGCTCACCGCGCTCGGCCCATCGTTGTTGGCCGCTTGGCGGGCGCGCAGGGCAGGGCGTTAATCCAGCGGCAACTCGGTGGTGCGCTTGACCTCGCTCATGGCTATATGTGAGTGCGCCTCGTGCACGTGCGGGCGCTGCAGCAGGTGGTCACGCAGGAAGCGCTCGTAATCGGCGATGTCCTTGGCCACCACCTTGAGCAGGTAGTCCGAACCGCCGGCCATGCTGTAACACTCCAGCACCTGCGGGTAGCCCACCACGGCCTGCTCGAACTCGTCCAGATTGCCGCGGCCATGGGCCGACAGCTTGATGTCGACGAACACCGTGATACCGAAGCCCAGGCGCTTATGGTTGAGCAGGGCGACCTTGCGTTCGATCAGCCCTTCCTCCTGCATGCGATGAATACGCCGCCAGCAGGGCGATTGCGACAGCTCGACTTTCTCGGCGACCTCGGCGGCGGAAAGGTCGGCATTGTGCTGCAGTAGGCGGAGAATCCGCCGGTCGATGGGGCTGAGCTTGTCCTGCATGATTGTTTCCGATTTATTGTGATTGTTGGAAGGATCATGCGAAGTATTGCTGCGCCAGCCCGAAAATAGAAAGAAAAAAGCGGAACCCTCCAGTCATGCTTTAGGCAAATCCGTCGCAGTGATCCTGCGGCAGGACTCAACGGAGCGTGTTTACCGTCGCGCTCCCTGTGCTCGCCATAACAATAAAAGGAGCGCTCCATGTCACTGGCCGAAATCCGCCTGGATGACAAATACCGTCTCGCTACGGGTCACCTCTATCTGACCGGCACTCAGGCGCTCACCCGCTTGCCCATGCTGCAGAAACAGCGTGACGCCGCCTTCGGACTCAATACCGCCTGCTTCATCTCCGGCTATCGCGGCTCGCCCCTGGGCGGCCTGGACAAGAGCCTATGGGATGCGCGCGAGTACCTGAAGGAAAACCACATCCACTTCCAGCCCGGCGTCAACGAAGAACTGGGCGCGACAGCGGTGTGGGGCAGCCAGCAGGCCAACCTGTTCCCCGGCGCCCGCTACGACGGCGTGTTCGCCATGTGGTACGGCAAGGGCCCAGGCGTTGACCGCAGTGGTGACGTGTTCAAGCACGGTAACTCGGCCGGTGTTTCCAAGCATGGCGGCGTGCTGGTGCTGGCCGGCGACGACCACGGCTGCAAGTCCTCGACCATCGCCCACCAGAGCGAACACGCGTTCATCGCCGCGTCGATGCCGGTGCTCAACCCGGCCAACATTCAGGAAGTGCTGGACTACGGCATTATCGGCTGGGAGCTGTCGCGCTACAGCGGCTGCTGGGTGGCGCTGAAGACCATCGCCGAGAACGTCGATTCCTCGGCCGTAGTGGACGTCGACCCGCTGCGTATCCAGGTGAAGATTCCCGAGGATTTCCAACTGCCGGAAGACGGCGTGCACATCCGCTGGCCCGATCCGCCCCTGGCCCAGGAAAAACGCCTCAACGTCTACAAGATCTACGCCGCGCGCGCCTTTGCACTGGCCAACAACCTCAACCAGGTCAAGCTTGATTCGCCCAACCCGCGCCTGGGCATCATCACCACCGGCAAGTCCTACCTCGACGTGCGTCAGGCGCTGGATGACCTCGGCCTGGACGAGCCGCTGTGCGCCAAAGTCGGCTTGCGCGTGCTCAAGGTCGGCATGAGCTGGCCGCTAGAGCCGGTGTCGGTGCATCAGTTCGCTGAAGGCCTGGACGAAATCCTGGTGGTGGAAGAAAAGCGCAGCATCATCGAAGACCAGTTGACCGGCCAGCTCTATAACTGGCCGGTGGGCAAGCGCCCGCGCGTGGTCGGCGAGTTCGACGAGCAGGGCGTGTCCTTGCTGCCCAACTTGGGCGAATTGACTCCGGCGATGATCGCCCGGGTGATCGCCAAGCGTCTCGCGCCGATCTACAGCAGTCCGACCATCGAAGAGCGTCTGGCCTTCCTCGATGCCAAGGAGAAGGCTCTGGCTGCGCCCAAGCACAAGACCGCGCGTACTCCGCATTTCTGCTCCGGCTGCCCGCACAACAGCTCGACCAAGGTGCCGCAAGGTAGTCGCGCCCTCGGTGGCATCGGCTGCCACTACATGACCCAGTGGATGGATCGCAGCACCGACACCTTCACCCAGATGGGCGGCGAAGGCGCGACCTGGATCGGCCAGGCGCCGTTCACCGACACGCCGCACGTGTTCCAGAACCTGGGCGATGGTACCTATTTCCACTCCGGCCACCTGGCCCTGCGTGCGGCCGTGGCCGCCGGGGTCAACATCACCTACAAGATTCTCTACAACGACGCGGTAGCCATGACCGGCGGCCAGCCTATCGACGGCGAGCTGCGCATCGACCAGCTCAGCCAGCAGGTGCATGCCGAGGGCGTCAAGCGCATCGCCCTGGTCAGCGACGAGCCAGACAAGTACCCGACCCGCGCCACCTTCGCGCCAGGCGTGACCTTCCACCACCGCCGCGAGCTGGACGCCGTGCAGCGCGAGCTGCGCGAGTTCAAGGGGGTGTCGGTAATCCTCTACGACCAGACCTGCGCCACCGAGAAGCGCCGTCGGCGCAAGCGCGGCAAGCTGGTCGACCCGGCCAAGCGCGCCTTCATCAACCCGGCGGTGTGCGAAGGTTGTGGTGATTGCAGCGTGAAATCCAATTGCCTGTCGGTGCTGCCGCTGGAAACCGAGCTGGGGCGCAAGCGCGAGATCGACCAGAGTGCCTGCAACAAGGACTTCAGTTGCCTGGAGGGCTTCTGCCCGAGTTTCGTTACCGTGCATGGCGGCAGCCTGCGCAAGCCTGAGGCTGTGGGCCTGAGCGCACTGTTCATTGCCTTGCCGGAGCCGAAGCAGCCGGTCCTGAGTCGGCCCTGGAACATCCTTCTGCCCGGTGTGGGCGGTAGCGGTGTGACCACCGTTGGCGCGCTGCTGGGCATGGCTGCGCACATCGAAGGCAAGGGCTGCACCGTGCTCGACCAGGCCGGCCTGGCGCAGAAATTCGGCCCGGTGATCAGCCATATCCGCATTGCTGCTCGGCAGCAGGACATCTACGCCGTGCGTATCGCCGCTGGCGAGGCCGACCTGTTGCTGGGCTGCGATCTGGTGGTCGCGTCGAGCGAGGATGCCCTGGCCAAGCTCAACGACAAGATCGCCCATGCGGTGATCAACAGCCACGAAACCCCCACCGCCGAGTTCACCCGCAACCCCGATGCCCAGGTGCCCGGTGCGGCCATGCGCGAAGCGATCAGCGAGGCAGTAGGGGGTGGCAAGATCCACTTTGTCGACGCCACTCGTTTGGCCACTCGCTTGCTTGGCGACAGCATTGCCAGCAACCTGTTCATGCTTGGCTATGCCTATCAGAAAGGCTGGGTGCCGGTGTCAGCCGAAGCCATCAACAAGGCCATCGAGCTCAATGGCATAGCCATCGCCTTCAACCAGCAGGCCTTTCTCTGGGGGCGCCGCGCCGCGCATGACCTGGCTGCGGTAGAGAAACTCGCCGCGCCCAAGGTGGTCGAGGCGCCGCGTTGCAGCACTTTGGAGGAAATCGTCGCTGACCGTATGCAGCGCCTGACCGCTTACCAGAACGCGGCCTATGCCGAACGCTATCGTGAGCTGGTCGAGCGCGTGCGCAAGGCCGACACCGATGCCGAGCAGCGCCTGAGCAAGGCCGTGGCGCGCTATTATTTCAAGCTCCTGGCCTACAAGGACGAGTACGAAGTGGCGCGGCTTTACAGCGATGCGACCTTCCGCACGCAGCTCGAAGCCCAGTTCGAAGGTGACCACCGGCTGCAGTTCCACCTGGCGCCGAGCTGGCTGAGCAAGCCCGATGCAGTCACCGGCCAGCCACGCAAGCGCAGCTTCGGCCCCTGGATGCTCAAGGCGTTCGGCGTGCTGGCGCGCTTCAAGTTTCTGCGTGGCAGCGTGCTCGATCCGTTTGGCCACAGTGCCGAGCGTCGCCTGGAGCGCGAGCTGATCGAGGAGTACGAGGCCAACGTGGCCTACCTGCTGGGTGAGCTCAATGCCGGCAACTACCGCACGGCGGTGGCGCTGGCCGAGATTCCCGAACAGGTCCGCGGTTACGGCCACGTCAAGGAAGCGGCGCTGGTCAAGGCGCGCGAGCAGGCGAGCCAGCTCAAGGCACGTCTGACTGTTAGCGAGATTGCAGCGGTGCAGTTGTTCGAGCCGGCTGCCTGAGGCGTAACCCATCCCCTTTGCCACCCTCTCCTCAGGGGGAGGAGTGAAGGTGTCAGCCTAGCTAAAGGCAAGTCCTCCCGGCGCCATGCGCACTTTGCGCCAGGTGTTGTTCAATGGCTGTGAGTGGTCTGACTGAAAAGGCATCGGTGCTGATGCCCATTTTGCCCAATCTGCGGCATGACAAACGCAGACAGCGCCGTTAAGATGCCGCCCTGCCAAGGCCAGATCGTTTTGGCAGCCGCGTGCTTCCGTAGTTCAACGGATAGAACGGGCCCCTCCTAAGGGTCAGATGCAGGTTCGATTCCTGCCGGGAGCGCCACAAAAAAGGCTTGCCAACTGGCAAGCCTTTTTCGTTTGAGCGTCCTGTGATCAGGCGTTGCGCTGATCTTCCGCCATGCATGCAGCCGCCGTGAATAGCGCATCGGTGGAGGAGTTCAAGGCAGTTTCCGCCGAGTCCTGGACGATGCCGATGATGAAGCCGATGGCGACGATCTGCATGGCCACGTCGTTGGGGATGCCGAACAGGCTGCAGGCCAGCGGGATCAGTAGCAGCGAGCCGCCAGCCACACCGGATGCGCCGCAGGCACTGATCGAAGCCAGCACGCTCAGGAGCAGGGCGGTGGGTAGATCGACAGCGATGCCCAGGGTGTGCACTGCGGCCATGGTCAGTACGGTGATGGTGATCGCCGCACCAGCCATGTTGATGGTGGCTCCGAGCGGGATGGACACCGAGTAGGTTTCCTCGTGCAGGCCCAGGCGCTGGCACAGTTGCAGGTTGACCGGGATGTTGGCAGCCGAGCTGCGGGTGAAGAAGGCAGTCAGGCCACTTTCGCGCAGGCAGGTCAGTACCAGCGGATAAGGGTTGCGACGGATCTTCCAGTACACCAGTGCCGGGTTGACCACCAGGGCCACCAGCAACATGCAGCCGACCAGTACCACCAGCAGATGCAGGTAGCCGAGCAGGGCGTCGAAACCGGATTCGGCCAGCGTCGCGGCAACCAGGCCGAAGATGCCCAACGGTGCCAGGCGGATCACCAGCTTGACGATGGCCGTAACGCCATTGGACAGATCGCCTAACAGTTGCTTGCTGCTGGCGCTGGCATGGCGCAAAGCGAAACCGAGGGCGATGGCCCAGGCCAGAATGCCGATGAAGTTACCCTTCAATAGAGCATTGACGGGGTTGTCGACCGCGTTCATCAGCAGGGTCTTGAGCACCTCGC
>CAZIZA010000085.1:0-13438 GCA_964543555.1 uncultured Pseudomonas sp. | reverse complement strand
CCATCGGCCAGATCCTGCCGATCCTGCCGCTGTCGCGCCTGGACGAAGAGCCGCTACGTCGTGCCGTATTGCAGGACCTGACCTGCGACTCCGACGGCAAGATCCGTCAGTACGTCGATGAGCAGTCGATCGAGACCAGCCTGCCGGTGCACGAACTGCGCGAAGGCGAGGATTACGTGCTGGGCATCTTCCTGGTCGGCGCCTACCAGGAAATTCTCGGCGACATGCACAACCTGTTCGGCGACACCGATTCGGTGAACATCTACCAGGCCGCTGATGGCAGCGTGGTGCACGCCGGCATCGAGACTCACGACACCATCGAGGACATGCTGCGCTACGTGCACCTGTCGCCCGAAGAGCTGATGACTCACTACCGCGACAAGGTGGCCAGTGCCAAGATCAGCACCCGTGAGCGCACGCAGTTCCTCGATGCGCTGCGTCTGGGCCTGACGCGTTCGTCCTACCTGGCGTCGTAAACCGCCTGCGGCAACTCCGGTAGCCCGGATGCACTCCGGGGATGGTGCAATGTCGGGCATCGTTCCCGGATTGCATCCGGGCTACGCTACTGCTCTGTGGGCGGCGCTTTAGCGGCGATGCCTTGCGTTTCTCAGGGTTCAGCCAGTGACGCCATAGCCTCGCGCCATCAGCGCTGCCAGCAGCGGCATGACCAGCAACAGCAGCAGCTCGATGCGAATGCTCCAGGCCACCAGGCGCATTTGCCGGGCGCTCGGTTCGGGCACCTGGCCGGCCTTCAGGGTTTTGCGCCATTTGATGAATACCACCGTGGGCAGGATCGACAGCAAGCCGACCAGCACGAACAGGCCGAGCTTGGCATGGAACAGGCTGTTGCCCATGTAGTAGAGCGCGCCCTTGCCGAACCACAGCACACGGGCGACCCCTGTGACCAGCACCAGGCCGGCGCAAATGCCGTAGGCCAGGTCGGTGATCACCAGGCTGCGTGCCCGAGGCAGATCCAGCGGCGCCTTGAACAGCACATGCTCGATGCTGAGCAGGGCGAACAGGGCGAAGATCGACAGGTAGTGCAGGTAAGCGACGAGTGCGGTGGCCATGCGCGTTCTCTATCAATGGGGTGGGGGCGCCAGCTCAGTGCGGTTGCGACCGTCGCGCTTGGCTTGATACAGAGCCTGGTCGGCGCGCTTGAGCGCATCCTGGCTGTTCTCTCTGTAGTGCAGCAGGGTGCCCCCAAGGCTGATCGTTTGCTGCAGCGTGCCTTGTTCCAGTTGCACGGGCTGACTGGCGATGGCCTGCCGAATGCGCTCTGCGATATGCAGCAGTTCAACGTCATCGTGCACCCGGGCGAGTACGACAAACTCTTCACCGCCGTTACGCGTGACGATATCCGTCGGACGCAGCGCGGCACTCATGCGCCGGGCGCATTCCCAGAGCACATGGTCGCCACCGTCGTGACCATACCTGTCGTTGACCTGTTTGAAGTGATCCAGGTCGCAATAGAGCAGCCCCAGATGCAGGCCGCTGTTTTCGGCTGCTGCCTGCTCCAGTGGCAGGAAGTGCAGCAAACCTGCGCGGTTCCACAGTTGCGTCAGTGGATCCAGCATGCCCTTGCGTTGTTCGCGGCTGAGGGCGTCGCGTAGGTCGCTGGCCTGTTGTGAACTGTGTTGCAGGTGCAGGTAATATTCAGTCAGGTAAGCCATGTCACTGAGCCTTACCCGGTCCTGATAGTCGAACAGGCGCGGCTGCGGATCCGCCAGGCAGAGCGTGCCCAGCGGCAGACCGTCGGCGTCGTGCAGCGGCCAGCCTGCGTAAAAACGTACGTCAGGGGTGTTTTGAGCCAGCTCGGTGCCGGCGAAGCGCGTATCCTCCTGGCTGTCTTCGACGACCAGCGGGGCGTCCAGCAGAACCGCATGTGAGCAGTACGAATGGCTGCGCGGCGTTTCGGCTGCATCCAGCCCCTGGCGGCTCTTGAACCACTGACGATCACGGTCTACCAGGGTGACCAGTGCGATCTTGACCTGAAATAAATCGCGGGCCAGGCGAGTCAGTGTATCCAGGTAGGGATCGCCTGGCGTGTCGAGCAGATCCATGCGGTCAAGGGCTTGCTGGCGCTCATCTTCATTCGGCGGGACTGGCACGTTGAGCATCAGCGATCTCTCCTGAGACTGGGAGTGGGAACCACAGTTCGCGGCGATTCAAATGCCAAGCATAGCTACCCAGCACAATGCTGCGCAGCCCCATGAAGGCCAGAAATGCCAACCACAGTCCGTGATTGCCCTGACCCTGCAGCCACCAGGCCAGCGGCAGTGCCAGGGCCAGCGCGATGAGCATGGCGTCACGCATTTCGCGCGCGCGGGTGGCGCCGATGAACAGACCGTCGAGCAGGTAGCTCCACACTGTCAGCAATGGCAGCAGCGCCAGATAGGGTAGGAAATCCAGCGCCAGTTCGCGCACCTCGGCAATATTCGTGAGCATACCGACGAACCAGTGGCCGCCAAACAGGAAAAACAGCGCGAAGCCTGTACTGCCCAGCAGCGACCAGATGCCGGCCACCCATAGCGAGCGGCGCAGCGCATTGCGGTCACGCGCCCCCAGGGCGTGGCCGCACAGGGCTTCGACGGCATGCGCCAGCCCGTCCAGGGCATAGGCGGTCAGCGTCAGGCCGTTGAGCAGCAGGGCGTTGGCCGCCACCGTTGCATCCCCCAGGCGCGTGCCTTGCACGGTGATCAGGAAGAACACCAGTTGCAGTGCCAGGGTGCGGATGAAGATGTCGCGGTTGACCGCCAGCAACGGGCGCCAGTTGCTCCAGCGTTGCAGCGCGCTGCTGTCCAGGCGGCCGGGATAGCGTGTCAGCGCACCACGGGCCAGCCACAGGCCGACCAGTGCTCCGCTCCATTCAGCAATGACCGATGCCCAGGCCGCGCCGGCCACGCCCCACTCGAAGCCAAGCACGAACAGCAGATCCAGCACCACGTTGATCAGGTTTGCGCTCAGCAGAATGACCAGCGGGCCACGCGCGCTTTGCGTGCCCAAGAGCCAGCCGAGCAACGCATAGGTCGCCAGGCTGGCAGGCAGACCCAGCAGGCGGATTTGAAAGTATTGGCGCGCCAACTGGTCCAGTTCTGCCGAAGGTTGCATCAGACTCAGCGCCGCGTTGCTGAAGGGTAGGGCCAATAGGCCGAGAAGCAAGGCCAGGCACACGCCCAGGCCGAGTCCCTGCACCAGGACCTGGCGCAACGCTCCGCCGTCCCCGCGCCCGGCGGCCTGGGCGGCGAAACCGGTGCTGCCCATGCGCAGAAAACCCATGGCCCAGGTCAGCAGGGTATAGAGGCTGCCTCCGACCGCGACCGCAGCCAACTGGTGAGCATGCGGCAGGTGACCGACCACGGCGGTATCGACCAGCGCGACCATCGGTATCGACACATTGGAGAGAATCATGGGCGCCGCCAGCGCCCATACCTTGCGCTGGGTCGGGGTGTGGCGCCAGGCTTCGATCAGCGCATGCATGCGAGGGCTTCTTGTCCAGCAAAGGGCCGATTATAGGCATGCCGTGGAGTGTGCGCAGCTTGGCGGATTTCATCGCCTCGCCTCGTCGGCGCATTGGCCGCTCGGCTATAGTGGTGGGCTCAGCGTACCCACTCTTCGGAGCCCGCAATGCCGAACAAAGGACTGCTTCTGGCCATGGCACTGACCTTGCTCAGCGCCTGTGATTCCTCTCAACCCCCTGCCACGGTGACTCCCGCAGCGCCCGCTGCGCAGCAGCCGCAAGCACCCAAGCCAGCCGTTGACCGCGACGCACTGGCCCAGCGCTACGCCGGGCGCGAACTGGAGGTGGTCGACGTTTCCGAGGTGCAGCTCGATGGCGCCAGTGCACTGTCGGTGACCTTCTCCATCCCATTGGACCCCGACCAGCCCTTCGCCGAACGCCTGCACCTGGTCGACAGCACGGCCGGCAAGGTCGACGGCGCGTGGGAACTGACCGACAACCTCAGCGAGTTGCGCCTGCGCCACCTGGAGCCGCAGCGCAAACTGGTGCTGACCATCGATGCCGGCCTCAAATCGATCAATGGCGGCCAGCTCGCCGTCGAGCACGTCAGCCGCTTCGAAACCCGCGACCTGCAGGCCAGTGTCGGTTTCGCCAGCCGTGGCTCGCTGCTGCCGACCCGACTGGCCGAAGGCCTGCCGGTGATCGCGCTGAACGTCGACAAGGTCAACGTCGAGTTCTTCCGCATCAAGCCCGAGGCGCTGCCGAACTTCCTCTCGCGCTGGGGCCGCGCCAGCAACCTGGATACCTGGGAGGCGCGCGAACTGCTGCCGATGGCCGAGCTGGTCTATGGCGGGCGCTTCGACCTCAACCCGGCGCGCAACACCCGCGAGACCCTGCTGCTGCCCATTGCCGGCCTGGAGCCGTTCAAGCAACCGGGCGTGTACCTGGCGGTGATGCGTGAGGCCGGCAGCTACAGCTATTCGCAACCGGCGACGCTGTTTTCCCTGAGTGATATCGGCCTCTCTGCGCATCGCTATCGCGACCGTCTCGACGTCTTCACCCAGGCGCTGGAGGGTGGCAAAGCGCAGTCCGGCGTGCAGTTGGAACTGCTCGATGACGATGGTGCGCTGCTGGCCGAAGGCAAGACCGATTCGGCGGGCCATGCGCAGCTGCCGCTGCCGGCCAAGGCCCAGGTGCTGGTGGCCAAGCAGGACGAGCAGACCAGCCTGCTGCGCCTGAATACGCCTGCGCTGGATCTGGCCGAATTCGACATCACCGGGCCGAAGGCACATGCCCTGCAGTTCTTCGTGTTCGGCCCGCGCGATCTGTATCGCCCCGGCGAAACCGTGCTGCTCAATGGCCTGCTGCGTGATGCCGACGGCAGCCCGGTCAAGGCTCAGCCGGTCAGCGTCGAGGTGCGCCGCCCGGATGAGCAGATCAGCCGCAAGTTCGTCTGGAACGCAGGCGATGACGGCCTCTATCAATACCAGCTGCCGCTCGCCGAAGAAGCCCCGACCGGCCGCTGGCAACTGTTGCTCGATCTGGGTGACGGCAACCCGCAGCTGTACGAATTTCTCGTCGAGGATTTCCTGCCCGAGCGCATGGCCCTGGAGCTCAAGGGCCAGGACCAGCCCTACGCGCCGGGCGACAGCGCCGAGTTCGCGGTGACCGGACGCTACCTCTATGGTGCGCCGGCCGCTGGCAATCGTTTGACCGGGCAGCTCTATGTGCGTCCGCTGCGTGAAGCGGTGGCGAGCCTGCCGGGCTATCAGTTCGGCGACATCACCGAGGCCGACCTGAGTCAGGACCAGGAGCTCGACGAGATCAATCTCGACGACCAGGGCCATGCCGTGCTGCGCCCGGAAAACCGCTGGGGCGACGCCAAGTCGCCGCTGCGTTTGATCCTCCAGGCCAGCCTGCAGGAGTCCGGTGGCCGTCCGATTACCCGCCGCATCATTCAGCCGGTATGGCCCGCCGAGCGTCTGCCGGGTGTGCGCGGGCTGTTCGACGGCGAGGAGGTCGATGCTGACAGCCTGGCCGAATTCGAGATCCTGGTGGCCGACGCCGCTGGCAACAAACTGGCGGCCGACAACCTCAACGTGCGCCTGGTGCGCGAGCGTCGCGACTACTTCTGGAGCTTCTCCGACGGTGAAGGCTGGCGTCACAACTACAACGAGAAATTCCTCACCTTGAGCGACGAGCCGCTGAAGGTTGCCGCGGGCGGCACCGCGAAGGTCAGCTTCCCGGTGGAGTGGGGGCCGTACCGGGTCGAGGTGGTGGACAACCAGACCGGTCTGGTCAGCAGCCTGCGCTTCTGGGCCGGCTACCGCTGGCAGGACAACGCCGACGGCGGCGCGGTGCGCCCGGACCAGGTCAAACTGGCCTTGGACAAACCGGCCTATGCGGCGGGCGACGTGGCCAAGATCACCGTCACCCCGCCGGCTGCCGGCAACGGCTACCTGCTGGTCGAGTCCAGCGACGGTCCGCTGTGGTGGCAGGAAATCAGCGTGCCGGCTGAAGGCCAGACCTTCGAACTGCCCATCGACGAAAAATGGGCGCGTCACGACCTCTACCTCAGTGCTCTGGTGATTCGCCCTGGCGAGCGCAAGGCGCAGGTCACGCCCAAGCGTGCCGTCGGCCTGCTGCACCTGCCGCTGGAGCGCGCTCCACGCAAGCTGGCAGTCAGCCTGGAAGCACCGGAGAAAATGCGTCCCAAGCAACCGCTGAAGGTCAAGGTCAGCGCGCGTAACGCCGACGGCAGCATCCCTGACAAAGTGCATGTGCTGGTTGCTGCGGTCGACGTGGGCATCCTCAATATCACCAGCTATGCCACGCCCGATCCTTTCGCCAACTTCTTCGGGCGCAAGGCCTATGGCGCTGACCAGCTGGACATCTACGGCCAACTGATCGAAGCGCAGGGGCGTGTCGCCAGCCTGGCCTTCGGCGGTGACGCCGGCCTCGCCGCCGGTGGCAAACGTCCGGATACCAGTGTGCTGATCGTCGCCCTGCAGAGCGACGCGCTGCAGCTGAACGACCAGGGCGAAGGCGAAGTCAGCCTGGATATCCCCGACTTCAACGGTGAGCTGCGCCTGATGGCGCAGGCCTGGACCGACGAGCGTTTCGGCATGGCCGAGGCCAAGACGGTGGTGGCCGCGCCACTGATCGCCGAACTGTCGATGCCGCGCTTCCTTGCCGGTGGTGACGAAACCACCCTGGCGCTGGATCTGACCAACCTGTCCGGCAGCGAGCAGAAGCTCGACGTGCAACTGGGCGTTGAGGGACAACTGCGCCTGCTCGGCAAGAGTGAGTCGCCGATCAGCCTGAAAGATGGCGAGCGCACCACCCTGCGTATTCCGGTACGCGCCGAGGGCGGTCTGGGCCAGGGCCGTATCCATGTCGAGGTGCAGGGCCTGGCGCTGCCGAACGAGGATCTGGCCGACTTCAGTCGCGAGTGGACGCTGGGTATTCGCCCGGCCTATCCGGCGCAGTTGCAACACTTCCGCGCGGTACTGGGGGAGGGCGAGCCGTGGAGCCTGCCGGCGGGCACCTTGAGCCAGTTCGAGCCAGCCGGGCTGGAGGCCGTGTTGGCGCTGTCGAGCCGGCCGCCGCTGAATCTCGGTGAGCAGATCCGCGCACTCAAGGCCTACCCCTACGGCTGCCTGGAGCAGACCACCAGCGGCCTGTATCCGTCGCTCTACGCTGACGCCGCGAGCCTCAAGCGCCTCGGCCTGGAAGGCGAGCCGGACGAGCAACGGCGCAAGAGCATCGAGCTGGGTATCGAGCGCCTGCTCGGCATGCAGCGTCACAGTGGGGGCTTCGGCCTGTGGAGCGCCGAGAGCGAAGAGGAATACTGGCTCACCGCCTATGTCACCGACTTCCTCCTGCGCGCGCGCGAGCAGGGCTTCGGCGTACCGCCAGAGGCCCTGAAGAAGGCCAGTGATCGCCTGCTGCGCTACCTGCAGCAAAGCAGCCTGATCGAAGCCAGCTACAGCCAGGACTTCGCTCACACCCGCTTCGCCGTGCAGGCCTACGCCGGTTACGTGTTGGCACGCAGTCAGCAGGCACCGCTGGGCGCGCTGCGCAGTCTGTTCGACCGCCGTAGCGAGGCGCGCTCCGGCTTGCCGCTGGTACAACTGGCCGCCGCACTGAAGCTGATGGGCGACGCGCCGCGTGCCGAGCAGGCGTTGAATCAGGGCTTGATCCAGCAGCGCGATGGCGAGCGCTGGATGGCCGATTACGGCAGTCCGCTGCGCGATCAGGCGCTGATCCTCGCCCTGCTGGAAGAGCACGACCTGGCGGCTGGTCAGCGCGAGCAGCGTCTGTTCAACCTGGCGGATGAGCTGGCTGGCCAGCGCTGGCTGTCGACCCAGGAGCGCAATTCGCTGTTCCTCGCCGGCCGCGGCATTCTCGGCAAACCCGAGCAGACCTGGAGCGCTGCGCTTGCCAGCGGCGCCTTCCAATTCGAGCTGAGCAACCAGCAGCCCGGTATCAAGCTGGAGCGTTCCGAGCTGGCCGAACCGCTCAGCGTGAGCAGCGCCGGCAGCGCAAAGCTGTATCAGCAGCTGACCCTGTCCGGTTACCCGAGCCAGGCGCCGCGTGCCGGTGGTGAGAACCTCAGCATCGAGCGTGAGTACCTGGGTATGGACGGCCGTCCGCTCGATCTGCAGCGTCTGGACAGCGGTGAGCTGGTACTGGTGCACCTGGCTGTGCGGGCCAAGCAGCGCGTACCGGACGCGCTGGTCGTCGACCTGCTCCCGGCTGGCCTGGAGCTGGAAAACCAGAACCTGGCGCAAAGCGCGGCGAGCCTCGATGACGCCGGTAGCAACGTCAAGGAATGGCGCCAGTCGATGCAGAACGCACGGATCAAACACCAGGAATATCGCGGTGATCGCTACGTGGCGGCGGTGGATGTCGAGGAGTACGACACCACCCATCTGCTCTACCTGGCCCGCGCGGTGACGCCTGGCAGCTATCGGGTGCCGCCACCGCAGGTGGAGTCCATGTATCGGCCGAGCTGGCAGGCTTTGGGGAGTGCGCCGGAGGGGATGGTGGTGCGGGACCGGTAAGAGCGGCCCTCTCCCCAGCCCTCTCCCATGAATGGGAGAGGGAGCCGATTGTGTCAGCTGTCAGATGTGCGTCACACGGCTTGCAAGTCAGGCTGCACTCGTTATCAGGCTTACCTCATATCGCTCCCCTCTCCCGCTTGCGGGAGAGGGGCTGGGGGAGAGGGCAAAAAGGTTCAAGGAGGAACCATGACGCTACTCGACAACGCCAAACGCCTGCGCCGCGAGATGACCGATGCGGAACAAAGGCTCTGGTATTACCTACGTGCTCACCGTTTCCAAGGCCTGAAGTTCAAACGGCAGAAACCCATTGGCCCCTATATCGTCGACTTCATCTGCACCGAACGCTGGCTGGTCATCGAGTTGGACGGTGGTCAACATCAGCTGCAGACGGAATACGATCAACAACGTGAGCACTATCTGGAGAGTCGAGGCTATCGTGTGCTGCGTTTCTGGAATCATCAGGTGCTGGCGGAAACAGATACCGTACTCGAACAGGTTCGCCTTGAAATCGGCGAGCAAGAACAGTGAACGTTGCCACGATGCTTTGCAAAACGCAGATCTGCTCCCCTCTCCCATTTATGGTAGAGGGGCTGGGGGAGAGGGCCTTGCATGCGCCGCCTAACTCGCCGTTGGCTCCTCATTCTCATACTCCCCCTGACCCTGCTCTGGCTAGCCGACCGTCTGTTCCCACTGCCCCTGCCCGAGGACGACCTGGCCCGTGTGGTGCTGGCCGAGGACGGCACGCCACTGTGGCGCTTTGCTGACCGTGATGGCGTATGGCGCTACCCGGTGACGCCCGAAAAAGTGTCGCCCTATTACCTCGAAGCCCTGCTGACCTACGAGGACCGCTGGTTTCGCCAGCACCCTGGGGTCAACCCGCTGGCGCTGGGGCGTGCGGCCTGGCAGAACCTCACGGGCGGGCGTGTGGTGTCCGGCGGCAGTACGCTGTCGATGCAGGTGGCGCGGCTGCTCGATCCGCATGCTCGTGACCTGCCCGGCAAGCTCAAGCAACTGTGGCGCACCGCGCAGTTGGAATGGCACCTGTCCAAGGACGAAATCCTCACCCTGTACCTGAACCGTGCGCCTTTCGGTGGGACCCTCGAGGGCGTGGCGGCTGCCAGCTGGAGTTACCTGGGCAAGCCACCAAGCCAGCTCACCCGCGCCGATGCCGCGCTGCTCGCGGTGCTGCCGCAGGCACCCAGCCGCTTGCGCCCGGATCGTCATCCCGAACGCGCCCAGGCGGCGCGTGACAAGGTGCTCAGGCGTCTGGGCGAGTTCCAGGTGTGGCCGCAGGCCCAGGTGGACGAGGCGCTGGAAGAGCCGGTATTCCTCGCCCCGCGCCGCGAGCCGAGCCTGGCGCCTTTGCTGGCGCGGCGACTGAACCGCGCCGGCAGCCCGCCGCTGATTCGCACCACCCTCGATGCCGCTTTGCAGCAGCGTCTGGAGGACCTGCTGCTGGGCTGGCGCGCGCGTCTGCCCGAGCGTACTTCGGCGGCGATCCTGGTGGTCGAGCATGAGCGCATGGCGGTGCGTGCCTACCTTGGATCGGTGGATATCGCTGACACCTCGCGCTTCGGCCACGTCGACATGGTGCGCGCCCTGCGTTCGCCCGGTTCGACACTCAAGCCCTTTCTCTACGGCATGGCGCTGGATGCCGGGCTGATCCACTCCGAATCGCTGCTGCAGGACGTGCCGCGGCACTATGGCGACTACCGCCCCGGCAATTTCGCCGCCGGCTTCATCGGCCCGGTGTCGGCCAGTGAAGCGTTGGCTACCTCACTCAATCTGCCCGCCGTGCAGTTGTTGGAGGCATACGGGCCGAAGCGCTTCGCCGGCGAGCTGCGCAGCGCGGGGTTGCCGATTCGTCTGCCAGCGCTGGCCGAACCAAACCTGGCGCTGATCCTGGGTGGCGGTGGCTCGCGGCTGGAGTCGCTGGTGGCAGGCTACAGCGCGTTTGCCCGTGGCGGCATGGCGGCCAAACCGCGTTTGCAGCCAGACGATGAATTGCGTGAGCGCCGGCTGCTGTCACCCGGTTCGGCCTGGATCATCCGCCGCATCCTCAGCGGCCAGGCGCGACCGGATCGAGACCCGCGCGCACAGCTGGCGCAGCGCCCGACCCTGGCCTGGAAAACCGGCACCAGCTACGGCTTTCGCGATGCCTGGGCCATCGGGGTCGGGCCGCGTCATGTGATCGGCATCTGGATCGGTCGACCGGACGGCACCCCGGTACCCGGTCAGTTCGGCCTGGCTTCGGCCGCGCCACTGCTGCTGCAGGTGCATGATTTGCTGGTCAATCGCGACAGCCAGCGCGGTATCGCCACACCGCCCGATCCACAACCTGCCGAGGTGGGCGTGGCCGCCATCTGCTGGCCTTCGGGGCAGCCGATGAGCAAAGACGACCCTAACTGCCGGCGCCAGCGTTTCGCCTGGACGCTCGAAGGCACCACCCCTCCCACGTTGCTGGCAGCCGATCAGCCACTGGGGAGCGGGTTGCGTGAGCGCTATTGGCTCAATGCCGAAGGGCGGCGCGTGGGGCCAGGTTGTTCAGGGGCCGAGGCACATGAGTTGACCCTGTGGCCGGCGCCACTGGAGCCCTGGCTGCCACGTCGGGAGCAGCGTGCAGCACGTTTGCCCAGTATCGATCCAAGCTGCCCACCGCCGCGAAGCAGTGGCCAGGTGGCGCCGCTGTCCATCGTCGGGGTGCGCGATGGTGATCGTCTGCGTCGCCCGCAAGGTAATCACGAGCCACTGCGGCTCAGCCTTTCGGCGCTGGGGGGAAGTGGCCGGCGCTGGTGGTTCCTCAATGGCCAGCCGTTGGGCGACAGCGCGTCGGATGCACCCTTCAGTCACGCCTTCGACAGCGGCAGGCACCAGCTCAGCGTTCTCGATGAAGGAGGGCAGACCGCTCATCTGGCGTTCAGTGTCGGGCCATAAGGCAGGGCTCTGATACAGGCAGCCTGGTCCAGAGCCTGAGCGAATCAATGGCGGTGAGGCGCGAGCAGCAAGCGCCTGCGTGGGTATTGAAGCAGGACACCTTCATCGGCGCTTTAACGTGCGTGCTGTTCCATGATCGTCACCCGCTACGGCGTCAGGCGTGAGCACACGCAGAGGGCGATGGCCAGCAGGCAGGTATGCGGGGGCCTAGCTGAGGAACAGCTGATTGATAGTACGCGCTAAGCCAGCCACGGCGCTGAGGTCGGCCGCTGTAGCCGGTCGGTGTTGCAGGCGTGTGTTCACCTCGTTCAGCGCGGTGGATACTGCGACAGCACCTGGGTGACGGTTTCGCGGATCGCCCGTTCGCGCTCGGCCGGTGTCGGTGGCTGGCTGCGCATGACCTGTTCACCACTGCCGCGCCAGACCAGTTTGCCGTCTTTGCCGTCGTACAGGTCGATCTGCAGCGTCGCGACCTTATAGTCTACACGGCGTGTTTCGGTGAAGGCCGGGCCGCCCCAGTAACCTCCCCAATAGCCGCCCCAGCCACCCCCGTACTGGGTGGTGATCTGGTCCTGACGCTCGTCGACGATCAGCACGCTCTGCACTTTCAGGTCGCCCTTGCCGTCGGCGGCCTGGCGCAGGCCGCGTTGCTCGAGCTGCTCAGCGACGGCCTGGCTGATGCGCGCTTCGGTGATATCGCTCTTGAGGCGTGCGTCGTCGGGCTGGTAGGTCAGTTTGTCGTCTATCCAGCTCCAGCTGCGGTAGGCGCCGAAGTCACGACTGGCGTCGAAGTCATGCTCCAGGCTGACGCTGGCGCAACTGCTAAGCAGCATGACGAGAAGCAGGCAAGGCAGGGTACGCATGATGCTCTCCAGGGCTGTCGATCAATAGGGAGGGTAGCCGTTCAGCGCGCTGCGGATGGCCGCACGCATGGCCTCGGCCTGCGCCGCCTGATCCTTGCCGGCCAGGGCTTCGCCGCTGCCGGACCAAACGACCTGGCGGTCGCGTGGGTCGATCAGTTCGATGCGCACCACGGCCACTTTCTGTTCGTAAGTGCGCACGATGGGGACGCTGCCATAGGCGCCGTAGCGGCGGTCCCAGTGGCTGCCGGTACCGTAGTAGCCACCGACGTTGTCCTGGTATTGGCGCAGGCGGGTTTCCTGGCTGATACGGGCGCTGACCAGCACGTCGCCAGGGCCATTGAGTGCCGGGCGCAGGCCATACTGGTCGAGGCCGGCGCTGACGCTGTCGGCCAACTGATCGCCACCTGGCGCGTGGCCATCCAGCCAGCTCCAACTGCGGTAGCGGCCGTAGTCACGCGGCGCGGCAGGGTAGGCGCTGCTGTCGAAGGTGGTGGCCGCTTCCGGCGGCGCCGGTGGCATGGGTAGTGACTCGGCCTGGTAAGGGTTCTGGCTCTGGCAGGCGGTCAGCAGCGGCAAGATACATAGGGCTATGGCAGTGCGCATGGTCGTCTCCGTGGTCGCGCGCGACATCCCGGGTGGCTTCAGGCTACGCCGGCCTGCCGGCTTCGTCCAACGGCTTCAGATGGGCCGGCAGATCCAGTGCAGGTAGCGGCCGAGCCCCTCGAAGCTGGGATGACGCCGATGGGCCAGCTCCATTTCCAGCAGGTCGATCAGCTCGGCTTTGGCCTGGAACGGCTGCGGCATGTAGTCGTGGAATACGCGCACGCCGCTTCGGCTTTCGACCTGCCAACAGGTTGCAAGTTGCGCCGCCAGTTCGCGTGGATCGACTGGCTGTTGGGGCGTCAGGCTTTGTTTCTCACCGGCGAAATGCGCCTTGCGCAGTTTGCGGAAGTGGCCCTTGAGCAGGTTGCGGTAGATCAGCGCATCCTTGTTGTAGAAGGCCAGCGACAGCCAGCCGTTCTTGGTCGTCAACTGGTGCAGCACCGGCAGGATGGCCGCCGGCTCGGCCAGCCACTCCAGCACGGCGTGGCACAGCACCAGATCGAAGGGCTCCT
>CAZIZA010000084.1:0-13608 GCA_964543555.1 uncultured Pseudomonas sp. | reverse complement strand
GGTGCTTCTGTAATTAGTTGTCGCATTGAGGAAATATCGCCTCATTGCCTGCCGCTAGAATGCCGCACACCCAGCCAAGGCCCCCTTGCCGCCCTCCACACGACGGCGCAGCATTGCTTTCTACAACCCATAAAAGGCCCGGGCCCCTCACTGCCATCGATGCCATACCCAATTCGAAGGAGCAAAGAATGAAGAAGATCGCACTGCTCGGCGCCCTGGCGCTGTCCTTGATGTCGCCGCTGGCCCTGGCTGAAAAACCGCTGCGCATCGGTATCGAGGCGGCCTATCCGCCCTTCGCATTCAAAACGCCCGATGGCCAGATTGCCGGTTTCGACTACGACATCGGCGTCGCCCTGTGTGAAGAGATGAAGGTCGAGTGCAAGTGGATCGAGCAGGAGTTCGACGGCCTCATCCCGGCCCTGAAAGTGCGCAAGTTCGACGCCGTGCTGTCGTCCATGTCGATCACCGAAGACCGCAAGAAGTCCGTGGACTTCACCGGCAAGTACTACGCGACTCCTGCCAAGCTGGCGATGAAGGCCGGTACCGAGCTCAAGGACCCGCTGGTCGATCTGAAAGGCAAGAAGATCGGCGTGCAGCGCTCGTCCGTGTATGACCGTTACGCCACCGACATCTTCGCCCCGGCCGGCGCCGAGATCGTGCGTTACAGCTCGCAGAACGAAGTGTTCCTGGACATGCAGTCCGGTCGCCTCGATGCCACCCTGGCCGATTCGGTGAATATCGATGACGGTTTCCTCAAGACTGACGGCGGCAAGGGCTTTGCCTTCGTAGGCCCGGATTTCACCGATGTGAAGTACTTCGGCGAAGGCCAGGGCATTGCCGTGCGCAAGGGCGACAAGGCGCTGGCCGACAAGATCAGCGCGGCCATCCTGGCCATTCGCGCCAACGGCAAGTACAAGGACGTGCAGGACAAGTACTTCGACTTCGACGTTTACGGCGAGTAAACGCTCCGAGGCAGATTGAAGTGGCACTAACCTTTACCGAGGTTGTGCCACTTTTTTCTTGGTTCATCCTGTAGGTCGGCTGCCGCTTCGCCTGTGCGGGCGTTCGTGCGTTGTACGTCGCTGCGGCGACATCCATTTTCTTTGTGCTACACGGCGCCATCGGGGTGCCTGAGAGGTATTGGCGCATGCTTCAAGGCTACGGCTCGACCATTCTCGACGGTGCCTGGCTCACCGTGCAGTTGGCACTGCTGTCGATGGCGGTCGCTGTCACGCTCGGCCTGCTCGGTGCAGCGTTTCGCCTGTCGCCGGTGAAATGGCTGGCGCTGCTGGGCGAGACCTATGCCACGGTGATTCGCGGTATTCCCGAGTTGGTGTTGATCCTGCTGATTTTCTTCGGTGGTCAGGATCTGGTGAATCGTATCGCTCCGTTGCTGGGGCATGAGGATTACATTGACATCAATCCCTTCGTGGCAGGCGTCGGCACCTTGGGCTTCATTTACGGCGCCTATCTGTCGGAGACCTTTCGTGGCGCCTTCATGGCGATCCCGAAAGGGCAGGGTGAAGCGGGTCTGGCTTATGGCATGAGCCCGCTGCGGGTGTTCTTGCGCATTCTCGTGCCGCAGATGATCCGCCTGGCGATTCCCGGCATCACCAACAACTGGCTGGTGCTGGTCAAGGCCACCGCGCTGATTTCCCTGGTCGGCCTGCAGGACATGATGGCCCGCGCCAAGAGCGCCGGTGATGCGACCCGTGAGCCGTTCACCTACATCCTGTTGGCGGCGGCGGTGTACCTGGCGATCACCAGCGTGTCGCTGCTGGTGTTGCGCTATCTCGAACGGCGCTATTCGGTCGGCGTGAAAGCCGCCGAACTCTGAGGGAGTGACCATGCTTTTCGATTACAACGTGGTGCTCGACAGCCTGCCGCTGTACCTCGGTGGCGTACTGGTGACCCTCAAGCTGCTGATCATCGCCCTGGCTGTGGGCCTGCTGCTGGCCGTGCCGTTGGCGATCATGCGGGTGTCCAGGCAACAGCTGATCAACTTCCCGGCTTGGCTCTACACCTACGTGATCCGTGGTACGCCGATGCTGGTGCAGTTGTACCTGCTGTACTACGGCCTGGCCCAGTTCGAGGCCGTGCGCGAAAGCTTCATGTGGCCCTACCTGTCGAGTGCCACCTTCTGTGCCTGTCTGGCCTTTGCCATCAATACCAGTGCCTACACCGCTGAAATCCTCGCGGGCAGCCTCAAGGCCACGCCACCCGGCGAGATCGAGGCAGCCAAGGCCATGGGCATGTCGCGCACCAAGCTGTATCGGCGCATCCTGCTGCCATCGGCGTTACGCCGTGCACTGCCGCAGTACAGCAACGAGGTGATCATGATGCTGCATACCACCAGCCTGGCGTCGGTGGTGACCCTGATCGACATCACGGGAGCTGCCAAGACCGTCAGCTCGCAGTACTACCTGCCGTTCGAGGCGTATGTCACTGCCGGCCTGTTTTACCTGGCATTGACCTTTATCCTGGTGCGCCTGTTCAAGCTGGCTGAGCGCCGCTGGCTGGCCTATCTGGCGCCGCGCAAGGCCTGACGTCATGACGATTGAAGAGAACCCGAACATGTACAAACTCGAAGTTCAGGACCTGCACAAGCGTTACGGCAGCCATGAGGTGATCAAGGGTGTGTCGATGGCGGCCAAGGCCGGCGACGTGATCAGCATCATCGGCTCCAGTGGCTCGGGCAAGAGTACCTTCCTGCGCTGCCTGAACCTGCTCGAACAGCCGCATGCCGGCAGGATTCTGCTCAACAACGAAGCGCTGAAGCTGGTGCCGGCCAAGGACGGTTCGCTGCGTGCCGCCGACGCCAGGCAGTTGCAGCGCATGCGCTCGCGCCTGGCCATGGTGTTCCAGCACTTCAACCTGTGGTCGCACATGAGCGCCCTGGAAAACGTCATGGAAGCGCCGGTGCACGTGCTCGGCGTGAGCAAGGCTGAGGCCCGCGTCAAGGCCGAGCATTACCTGGCCAAGGTGGGCGTGGCGCACCGCAAGGATGCCTACCCCGCGCACATGAGTGGCGGCGAGCAGCAGCGCGTGGCCATTGCCC
Organism: uncultured Pseudomonas sp.; assembly: GCA_964543555.1. Taxonomy (GTDB): domain Bacteria; phylum Pseudomonadota; class Gammaproteobacteria; order Pseudomonadales; family Pseudomonadaceae; genus Aquipseudomonas. The sequence goes on along the minus strand of CAZIZA010000084.1, from coordinate 10,550 downwards.
GTGCCCTGGCGATGGAGCCGGAGGTGATGTTGTTCGACGAACCGACTTCGGCGCTTGACCCCGAACTGGTCGGTGAAGTGCTCAAGGTGATGCAGGATCTGGCCGCAGAGGGGCGCACCATGGTGGTGGTGACCCACGAGATGGGCTTTGCCCGTGAAGTGTCGAACCAGCTGGTATTCCTGCACAAGGGGCTGGTGGAAGAGCGTGGTTGCCCGAAGGACGTGCTGGCCAATCCGCAATCGGAACGGCTGCAGCAGTTTCTTTCCGGCAGTCTCAAATAATAAGAAGCTAGACTGCGCACTTAACGGGTGCGTTGAACCCATTGAATAGACGCTAATGACCCCCCATCGAATCGGCTTTTTGTACTGGCCCGGCACCAAGGCCCTGACTCTGTCACTGGCGGAGGAGGCGCTGCGTGTTGCTCAGCGTGTGCACCCGGAAGTGCTGTACGAGCTGGTGTTTCTTCAGGCCGAGCCGCTGGCTGCCGGTGACTGGCGTCTGCCGGGCGAGCCTTGGGCCGGGCATCTGGATGGGTTGGACAAGCTGTTTTTGCTGGCCGATGCGCCGCCCGCTCAGGTCTCTGCCGGGTTGGCGGCGGCGCTGAAGCAACAGGTGCGCGCCGGGTGTGTCATCGGCGGGCTGTCCGCCGGGGTCTATCCGCTGGCGCAGCTCGGTTTGCTCGATGGTTACCGCGCGGCCGTGCATTGGCGCTGGCAGGATGATTTTTCCGAGCGCTTCCCCAAGGTCATCGCCACCAGCCATCTGTTCGATTGGGATCGTGATCGCCTGACCGCCTGCGGCGGTATGGCCGTGCTCGATCTGCTGTTGGCCGTGCTGGCGCGTGATCACGGCGCTGAGCTGGCAGGGGCGGTGAGTGAGGAGCTGGTGGTCGAGCGTATTCGCGAGGGTGGGGAGCGCCAGCGTATTCCGCTGCAGAACCGTCTGGGTTCCAGTCACCCGAAGCTGACTCAGGCCGTGCTACTGATGGAGGCCAATATCGAGGAGCCGCTGACCACCGACGAAATCGCTCAGCACGTGTGCGTGTCGCGTCGGCAACTGGAGCGCATCTTCAAGCAGTACCTCAATCGCGTTCCCAGCCAGTATTACCTGGAGCTGCGCCTGAACAAGGCGCGCCAACTGCTGATGCAGACCAGCAAGTCGATCATCCAGATCGGCCTGTCCTGCGGCTTTTCCTCGGGGCCGCATTTCTCCAGTGCCTACCGCAACTTCTTCGGCGCCACGCCGCGCGATGATCGCAACCAGCGGCGCAGCAACAGTCCGTTCGAGCTGACCTCGACGCCGGTCGAGCGCGGCTGATCCAGCTCGCTTCCATGCTGCAGTAGCCCGGATGAAATCCGGGGCCGGCACCTGATCGCCCCGGATTTCATCCGGGCTACGCAAACACGGGTTTCGATACCGGCTGGTCAGCCTGCGGAGATTTTTTCCTGCGGCGTGCTCTAGGCGGTGATCTGCGATTAAACTGCGCCTTTCCGACGCTTTCTGTCGCTTCGACGAAAACCCATGGAAATCCCGGGGTGGCGCTGTAAGAAGTTGTCGCATGGCGGCAATGCCGGTCCCGATTCAGTCCCTACAATCCTTGCATTCCCTGTCGTTTCGGGCGTTTTTTCGCCTGCCAATGGCGGGTATTTCTCATCAGGAGAGCTTTGATGTCCGTTCAGCACGATGCGGTGCAACGCGCCGACTTCGACCAGTTCATGGTCCCCAACTACGCCCCTGCTGCCTTCGTGCCCGTGCGCGGGCTGGGGTCGCGAGTCTGGGATCAGAACGGTCGCGAGCTGATCGACTTTGCCGGTGGTATCGCCGTCAACGTGCTGGGTCACTGCCATCCGGCACTGGTCGCGGCACTGACCGCACAGGCCAATACTCTGTGGCACATCTCCAACGTCTTCACCAACGAGCCGACCCTGCGCCTGGGCAAGAAGCTGGTCGAGGCGACCTTCGCCGAGCGCGTGTTCTTCTGCAACTCCGGTGCCGAGGCCAACGAGGCCGCGTTCAAGCTGGCGCGCCGCGTCGCTCATGACCGTTTCGGCCCGGACAAGCACGAGATCATCGCCGCCACCAACAGTTTCCATGGTCGTACCCTGTTTACCGTCAGCGTTGGCGGCCAGCCCAAGTATTCCGACGGTTTCGGGCCGAAGATCCAGGGCATCACCCATGTGCCGTACAACGATCTGGAAGCGCTCAAAGCCGCCATTTCCGACAAGACCTGCGCAGTGGTGCTGGAGCCGATTCAGGGCGAAGGCGGGGTGCTGCCTGCTGAGAAGGCCTATCTGGAAGGCGCCCGCGAGCTGTGCAATGCGCACAATGCGCTGCTGGTGTTCGATGAAGTTCAGAGCGGCATGGGCCGCAGTGGTGAGCTGTTCGCCTATATGCATTACGCTGTGGTGCCCGACATTCTCTCCAGCGCCAAGAGCCTGGGCGGCGGCTTCCCCATCGCCGCCATGCTTACCACGACCGAACTGGCCAAGCATTTCTCACCCGGCACCCACGGCACCACCTACGGCGGTAACCCGCTGGCCTGTGCGGTCGGTGAGGCAGTGCTGGATATCGTCAATACCCGCCAGACGCTGGATGGCGTGAAAGCCAGGAGCGAACGCTTCAAGACCCGCCTGCTGGCGCTGGGCAAGCACTATGGCGTGTTCGAGCAGGTACGTGGCATGGGCCTGCTGCTCGGCTGTGTACTCAATGACAAGTGGCAAGGGCAGGCGAAGCAGGTGCTCGACGCCGCCACCGCCGAAGGCCTGATGATCCTCCAGGCGGGGCCGGATGTACTGCGTTTCGCCCCGAGCCTGGTGGTCGAAGAGGCCGATATCGACGAAGGCCTGGCCCGTTTCGAGCGTGCGCTGAGCAAACTGACAGCGGCCTGAGTCCTTGCTGACTCACTGTGGGAGGGGCTTTAGCCGCGACAATCGCCGCTGAAGCGTCTCCCTCGGTTGTTCGCCCGACCCTGGCTGCGAGTCCTACAGATTCCGTGTTTAGAGGAGTGACCCCATGCTGGTGATGCGCCCCGCGCAAATGGCAGACCTGGCACATGTGCAGCGTCTGGCTGCTGACAGCCCGGTCGGCGTCACTTCGCTGCCCGATGACGCGGGTCGCCTGGGCGACAAGATCGTCGCATCGGAGTCGTCCTTCTCTGCCGAAGTCAGCTTCAATGGCGAGGAAACCTACTTCTTCGTGCTTGAGGACACCGCCAGCGGGCGGCTCGTCGGTTGCTCCGGCATCGTCGCTTCGGCTGGTTATTCCGAGCCGTTCTACAGCTTTCGCAACGAAACCTTCGTGCACCATTCGCGCGAGCTGAAGATCCACAACAAGATCCATGTGCTTTCGCTGTGCCACGACCTCACCGGTAACAGCCTGCTCACCAGCTTTTATGTTGAGCGACCGCTGGTCTCGACCGTGTTCGCTGAACTCAACTCACGCGGTCGCCTGCTGTTCATGGCCAGTCACCCTGAGCGTTTTGCCGATGCCGTGGTGGTGGAGATCGTCGGCCATAGCGACGAGAACGGTGATTCGCCGTTCTGGGACGCGGTCGGGCGCAATTTCTTCGACATGAACTATGCCGAGGCCGAGCGCCTGTGTGGGCTCAAGAGCCGCACCTTTCTCGCCGAGCTGATGCCGCATTACCCCATTTACGTGCCGCTGCTCTCGGACGAAGCGCAGGAGGCCATGGGTCAGGTGCACCCGCGTGCACAGATCACCTTCGACATTCTCATGCGCGAAGGCTTCGAGACCGATCACTACATCGACATCTTCGACGGTGGCCCGACCCTGCATGCGCGTACCTCGGGTATCCGCAGTATCGCCCAGAGCCGCCTGGTGCCGGTGAGGATCGGTGAGGCCGAAGCCGGTGGTCGTCAGTATCTGGTCAGCAACGGCCAACTGCAGGATTTTCGCGCCATCGTGGCGGATCTCGACTGGGTACCGGGCAAGCCCGTGACCCTCAGTGCCGAGGCGGCCGACGTGCTCGGCGTGGGCGAAGGCGGCAGTATCAGGTTGGTGGCGGTTTGAATCCAGGCGGCAGGCCTTGTGTTGCAAGCCGTTCTGGCTAATGACGTGTGGTTTATGGCTTGACGCTAATAGCTGATCCGGAGGATCAAATGATTGTTCGTCCTGTGCGCAGTGCCGACCTGCCGGCGCTGATCGACCTGGCTCGCAGCACCGGCGCCGGCCTGACCACGCTGCCGGCCAACGAAGAGCGTCTGGCGCAGCGGGTCGGCTGGGCGGAGAAGACCTTTCGCGGCGAAGCCGAGCGTGCCGATGCCGATTACCTGTTCGTGCTCGAAGATGACGCCGGCAAGGTGGTGGGTATCTCTGCCGTGGCAGGTGCTGTCGGTCTGCGTGAGCCCTGGTACAACTATCGGGTCGGCTTGACCGTTACCGCCTCGCAGGAACTGGATATCCACCGGACGATCCCGACTCTGTTCATGGCCAATGACCTCACCGGCAACTCCGAATTGTGCTCGCTGTTCCTGCATGCCGATCACCGCAACGGCCTCAATGGCCGCCTGTTGTCCAAGGCGCGGTTCCTGTTCATTGCCGAGTTTCGTGAGTTGTTTGGCGACAAGGTGATCGCCGAGATGCGCGGCATGTCCGATGAGCGTGGTCGTTCACCGTTCTGGGAAAGCCTTGGCCGGCATTTCTTCAAGATGGAGTTTTCCCAGGCCGACTACCTCACCGGCGTTGGCAACAAGGCTTTCATCGCCGAGCTGATGCCCAAATTTCCGCTCTATACCTGCTTTCTCTCCGACGATGCGCGCGCGGTCATTGGTCGCGTCCACCCGGACACCGAGCCGGCGCTGGCCATGCTCAAGGCCGAGGGCTTCAGTTATCAGGGCTATGTCGACATCTTCGATGCCGGCCCGGCCATCGAGGCACAAACCACGAAGATTCGCGCCGTGCGTGATAGCCAGCATCTTGTGCTGGCCATCGGCACACCGGGCGACGACGCCGAGCCGTTTCTGGTGCACAACCGCAAGCGTCAGGACTGCCGCATCACGGTGGCGCCGGCGCGTCTGGCGGCCGGCACCCTGGTGGTCGCCCCGGAAACGGCCAAGCGTCTGCGCCTGACCGTCGGCGATGTGGTACGTGCCGTGCCGCTGGCGGCACACGGCTGAATCATGAGTTTTGCGCGGCGGCCCGAGTGGCTGTCGTTGAATGCTGGGAGTGGTAGAACAAGATGAACACTCATTACATCGCCGGGCAGTGGCAGCCTGGGCAGGGCGAGCTGCTGCAATCGCTCGACCCGGTCAGTCAGGTCGTCCTGTGGCAGGGGCGGAGCGCCACGGCGGCGCAGGTCGATGCGGCCGTTGCCGCTGCACGTGGCGCCTTCTCGCAATGGGCTGCGTATTCGCTGGATGATCGTATCGCCGTGCTGGAGCGGTTCGCCGCCTGCCTGAAAACCCGCGCCGACGAAGTGGCGCGGGTCATTGGTGAGGAGACTGGCAAGCCGCTATGGGAAGCCGCCACGGAAGTGAACAGCATGGTGGGCAAGGTCGCCATTTCCATCCAGAGCTACCGTGAGCGCACTGGCGAGAAGAGCGGCCCACTGGGCGACGCTACCGCGGTGTTGCGGCATAAGCCACATGGCGTGGTGGCGGTATTTGGCCCTTACAACTTTCCCGGCCACTTGCCCAATGGGCATATCGTGCCGGCCCTCCTGGCCGGTAACTGTGTGCTGTTCAAGCCCAGCGAGCTGACACCGAAGGTGGCCGAGCTGACGGTCAAATGCTGGATCGAGGCCGGGTTGCCCGCAGGCGTACTCAACCTGCTGCAGGGGGGGCGCGAAACGGGCGTTGCCCTGGCTGGCCACCCTGCTATCGACGGACTGTTCTTCACCGGCTCCAGCCGTACTGGCAACCTGCTGCATGCGCAGTTTGCCGGGCGTCCAGACAAGATCCTGGCCCTGGAGATGGGCGGCAACAACCCGCTGATCGTCGATCAGGTCGCGGATGTCGACGCGGCGGTCTACACCATCGTCCAGTCTGCGTTCATCTCTGCCGGCCAGCGTTGCACCTGCGCGCGGCGTTTGCTGGTGCCGCAAGGGGCGTGGGGCGATGCGCTGCTGGCGCGCCTGGTGCAGGTTGCCGGCCAGATCAAGGTCGGTCGCTTCGACGAGCAGCCGGCACCGTTCATGGGTTCGGTGATTTCCCTGCAGGCCGCCGCGCACCTGATTCAGGCGCAGCAGGACTTGCTCGCCAAGGGCGCTACGACATTGCTGGCGATGACCCAGCCGTTGGCCGGTGCAGCGCTGCTTACGCCCGGCATCCTCGATGTCACGGCCGTGAATGAGCGTCCCGATGAGGAGCTTTTCGGTCCTCTGCTGCAGGTGGTTCGCTACGACAACTTCGAGTCCGCAATCGCCGAGGCCAATGCCACGGCTTATGGTCTGGCGGCAGGTCTGCTGTCGGACTCCAGGGCGCGTTTCGAGCAGTTCTGGCTGCACAGCCGTGCCGGCATCGTCAACTGGAACAAACAGCTCACGGGGGCTGCCAGTACCGCGCCGTTCGGCGGCATCGGTGCGTCCGGCAACCACCGCGCCAGCGCCTACTACGCTGCGGATTACTGTGCCTACCCGGTGGCCGGCCTGGAGAGTGAAAGCCTGGCTTTGCCCGCGACCCTGACCCCGGGAGTGACCCTGTGATGACGGCTTATGAGATGAACGTTGACGGCCTGGTCGGGCCGACCCACAACTATGGCGGGCTGTCCTACGGTAACGTGGCTTCGCAGAGCAACAGTCACGTGGCATCCAATCCCAAGGAAGCGGCCAGGCAAGGCCTGGCGAAGATGAAGGCGCTGATGGACATGGGCTTCAAGCAGGGCGTACTGGCCCCGCAGGAGCGTCCAGCCGTTGCAGAGCTGCGTCGCCTGGGGTTTACCGGCAGTGATGCCGAGGTGATCCAGCGTGCTGCCCGTGACGCCATGCCACTGCTGGTCGCGAGCTGCTCGGCCTCGAGCATGTGGACGGCCAACGCCTGCACCGTCAGCCCCAGTGCCGATACGGCAGACGGGCGCGTGCATTTCACCGCTGCCAACCTCAATTGCAAGTTCCACCGCAGCATCGAGCACCCAACCACCAGTCGCGTCTTGCAGGCGATGTTCGCCAATGAGGCTCATTTTGCTCATCACCCGGCACTGCCGGCGGTGGCGCAGTTCGGTGACGAAGGGGCGGCCAACCATACGCGCTTCTGCAAGGCTTATGGCGATGCCGGCGTGGAGTTCTTCGTCTACGGGCGTAGCGCCTTCGATACCCGCTACCCGGCGCCGGCGCGCTATCCGGCGCGGCAAACGCTGGAGGCCAGTCAGGCCGTTGCGCGCCTGCATGGTCTGAGCGAGGCCGGTGTGGTTTATGCCCAGCAGAGCCCGGCGGTGATCGATCAGGGTGTGTTCCATAACGATGTGATCGCCGTGGGCAACGGCGAGGTGCTGTTCTATCACCAGGACGCCTTCCTTGATACCGACAAGGTGCTGGCCGAGCTGGGCGACAAACTGGCTCGTCGTGGCGGCAACTTCCAGGCCGTATGCGTGCCAGGCTCTGCCGTCAGCGTGCAGGACGCGGTGCGTTCCTACCTGTTCAACAGCCAACTGCTGACGCGCGCCGATGGCAGCATGCTGCTGATTGTGCCGGAAGAGTGTCGCAACAACGCCAGTGTCTGGCGCTACCTGCAGCAATTGACTGCCAGCGGCGGTGCCATTCGTGAGGTGCGTGTGTTCGACCTCAAGCAGAGCATGCAGAACGGCGGTGGTCCGGCTTGCCTGCGCTTGCGCGTGGCACTCAACGAGCGGGAGTTGGCAGCGGTCAATCCGGGCGTGGTGATGAGTGAGGCGTTGCACGACACCCTGGTGGCCTGGGTCGACAAGCACTATCGCGATCGTCTGAGCGAAGCCGACCTGGCCGATCCGCAATTGCTCAATGAATGCCGCACGGCATTGGATGAACTGACACAGATCCTTAAACTGGGCTCGGTCTATCCTTTCCAGATAGTCTGAACCTGACCTCGATTCCCGGAGATTGTATGAGCGATGCGCTGCAACTGATTCTTGAAGACACCGACGGCACCCAGCTGGAAACGTCCTGTACCCGCTTTGCGGTGGTCTGGCAGGGCAAGGAATTGTGGGTGCAGGCCGTTGGCGATCAGTTGCTGATCGGCGTCGATGTCGAGGAGGGCGATACCGAGTACGCCAACCTGCTGCTGCGTCCGCAGGCCACCAACCTGGTCAGCCTGCAGCTGGAGATGGAGTCGGCACTGGCTGATGACGACGACCATGTTCATGGTCCGGACTGCAATCACTGATCGAACCCTGTGGGGTGCGCTCCCGGGCCGCCCTACACATAGGCTGCGAACCTAGGAGTGCCCATGCTTGCCCTCGGCAAACTGCTTGAGCTGACCCTGGCCGGCCACGAGCCGTCGGCGAAGATTCAACTGACGCCCGATGGCACGCGTCTGCGCTGGCTCGATGAAGGCGCGCTGGAAGTGACCCCCCCGGCGGCGCGCGACAACGGCCTCGATCTGTTGTTGTCGGCGGGCATCCACGGCAACGAAACCGCCCCCATCGAACTGCTCGACCGGCTGCTGCGTGGTATCGCGCGCAACGAGCTGCATCCGGCGGCGCGCATGCTCTTCCTGTTCGGCAACCCCGAGGCCATGCGCCGGGGCGAGCGATACGTCGAGCAGGACCTCAATCGCCTGTTCAGCGGCCGCCATGAACAATCCAGTGGTTTCGAGGCCATTCGTGCCTGCGATCTCGAGCACCTGTGCGTCAACTTCTTCGGTAAGGATACCGGCCGTACACGCCTGCACTACGACCTGCATACTGCGATTCGCGCCTCAAAGATCGAGCAGTTTGCCCTCTATCCCTGGCAGGAAGGTCGCGCCCACTCGCGCCACGAACTGCAGCGCCTGCGCGCTGCCGGTATCGAGGCCGTGCTGCTGCAGAACAAGGCCTCGACAACGTTCAGCGCCTACACCTATGCGCAGCTCGGGGCCGAGGCCTTCACCCTGGAGTTGGGCAAGGCGCGTGCTTTCGGCCAGAACGAGCTGGTCAACCTCGACCTGCTGGAGCGTGCGCTGCACGCGCTGATCGAGGGGCGCGAGGTCATCAGCGGTGAGCCGACGCTCGATGGCATGCAGCTGTTTGCCGTGTCGCGCGAGGTGATCAAGCACAGCGACAGCTTCCAGTTGCACCTGCCGGCCGATATCGAGAACTTCACCGAGCTGGAGCCCGGCTACCTGCTTGCCGAGGATATCGCCGATACCCGCTGGATCGTGGAAGAGCAGGGGGCACGTATCATCTTCCCCAACCCCAAGGTCAAGAACGGTCTGCGCGCCGCCATCCTGATCGTCCCTGACGATGGCGCTGGTCTGGCGTAGCCCGGATGCAATCCGGGGATGACCGGCACATTTTCCCGGATTGCATCCGGGCTACGGTGTCGATAAGTGACTTTGTCGCGCAACTGTATCTTTCCCCGTCTGGGCGACCTCTTTAGCATGGGGCTTTCGCCACTTGCCGGGAAAGCCTGTCATGCATCTGATCGACCTGCGTAGCGACACCGTCACTCAACCTACCGTTGCCATGCGCGAGGCCATGCTGACGGCTGAGCTGGGTGATGACGTGTATGGCGAAGACCCGACGGTCAATCGTCTGGAGGTCTGGCTGGCCAATGAGCTGGGCTTTGCAGCGGCGCTGTTCGTCCCCACCGGCACCATGAGCAACCTGCTGGGTCTGATGGCCCATTGCGAACGCGGTGACGAATACATCGTCGGCCAGCAGGCGCATACCTATAAATACGAAGGTGGTGGTGCGGCCGTGCTCGGTTCCATCCAGCCGCAACCGATCGAGGGCGAAACCGACGGCTCGCTGGACCTGGCCAGGGTCGAAGCGGCGATCAAGCAGGACGACTTCCACTTCGCCCGTACTCGCCTGCTGGCCCTGGAAAACACCATGCAGGGCAAGGTGCTGCCGCTCGATTATCTCGCCGCTGCCCGTGAGCTCACGCGTCGCCGTGGCCTGAGCCTGCACCTCGATGGCGCCCGCCTGTACAACGCGGCGGTCAAGCTGCAGGTGCCTGCTCGCGAAATCACCCGGCACTTCGACTCGGTGTCGGTGTGCCTGTCCAAGGGGCTCGGTGCGCCGGTTGGCTCGGTACTCTGTGGCAGTACGGCGCTGATCGCCAAGGCGCGCCGTCTGCGCAAGATGGTCGGTGGCGGCATGCGTCAGGCCGGCATGTTGGCGGCAGCGGGGTTGTATGCGCTGCAGCATCAGGTTCAGCGCCTGGCCGAGGATCACGCCAAGGCCGCGCATCTGGGCGACGCGCTGAGTGAGCTGGGCTACAGCGTCGAGCCGGTACAGACCAACATGGTCTATGTGCAACTTGGCGAGCGTGCCGGGCAGATCAAGGGCTTCATGGCTGAACGAGGCATCGCCGTCAGTGCCGCGCCGCGCCTGCGCCTGGTGACTCATCTGGATGTTGGAACCACGGGCGTCGAGCGCGTGATCGAGGCGTTCGCTGCCTTCCGTTCCCATTGAGCGAA
>CAZIZA010000083.1:0-13752 GCA_964543555.1 uncultured Pseudomonas sp. | reverse complement strand
ACAAGGTTTACGGGTGTCGCTGCAACACCCAGCAAGGCACCCGAGCGGTGGTGTCCTTTGAAGCCTGCATGGCCTACGTCAACGAAGGTGCCTTCGATCCGGCCAAGCCTGACCGACTGGCAATGGATGGCCAGCTTCAGCAACCCGCCCCCCAACCCCAGCTGCAGCCAGGGTCTGGCCTCAATGGCTACGGCTCCGTTGGTGGCATTAACAACCTCAGAGGGCGATTCCAGTGATCGCCTGCCGCAAGGGCCATCAGCCGGCGCACCACGAGCGTAAAGCCACGCGCGGTGGCGTGGTTGCGCGTGAGGCACGAGCGCGCGTGTGCGCCGCCGCGCGGGCGCTGACGTCCCTGTAGCACGTCAGATAAACCGATTTTAGTAGCCACGTTACACCAGAGAGATACAGAGAATGAGCGCACCAAAGGACTACTACCGCATTGATATCGAAACGGGGAAAGAGAACCCGAAAAGTCGTCTGTTCTGTGATCCTCGTGCGGGTGGTTTCGTTGATCTGTCCAACGTCCGAATCCTGGCCTGTAGCGTCGATACCGTCCGCCAGCTCTATCGCGGCCTGATCCGTCCGGAGATCATGTGCCTATTCGACAAGCCAGGGACCATCGTTGACTTCGCTGGCCAGCGTTGGCACTCGGGTCGTGTCAGCAAGGATTCTGGCTACCAGTACAAGCTCCAGAATGCTGACCTGGGCATCATCCTGCTGGTGAAGAACTTCAACGCCAAAATCGAGAACATCGGGCCACACCTGAAAATCGAAGTGTCACCCCATGCCATCGACCAGTTCTGCCCCGAGCGCCTGCAAGAACGCCTCGACTACTACGCTAGCCACGTCCTGACCAATGTCGAGCGCAACCAATGCGCGGTCCACCTCGCGCTAGATCTGCAAGGATGGCAACCGCCCGCCGATCTGGTCGCCCGTATGCACTGCCGCGCACGTGCTGCCCGTGATATCTCCGGCATCAAGGAAATCCAGTGGACCCTGGAGTCTGCCACCTACGGCAAAGGCCAGTCCTACCTGTTCGGCTCCGCTGGTGGCGTCCAGCTGGGTATCTACAACAAGACCGAGCAGGCCCGCTCCATCGACAAGCTCGATTACTGGGAAGGCGTCTGGAGACGTCGCGATAGCTTCGATGAAGCTGACCCAGACAACTACAACCCGGAACAAGAAGTCTGGCGTGTTGAGCTGCGTTACCATCACTCAGTCATCCAACAGTTCGCCTCCGGCTCGTTCGATCTGCAGACCGGCCAGACCATCGAAACCAACAGCTATGCCGCCTTTGCTCCGCACCTAGACGGCCTGTGGCGCTATGGCCTGCGCCAGTTCAAGTTGCTGGCTCGCCCTGGCTACTTCGAACCGATTTGGACGCTGATCCGTGACGACGTGCGCGTCGATCTGCCGGTCGATTCCCTAGTGGATGAAACCGAGTACAAACGCCAATACAAGACCTCGCGGGGCTTCTCAGGCAAGAACGTCGAGTTATTCCTGGGAAACTTCGTCAGCCTGCTGGCACGGGAGCGAGTGGGCGCTAGGCGAGCATTTCACCGGCTCAAGGATTGGGAGTGCTGGCCGGTGATACGCGACCACTATGCCGCCAAAGGCATGGATGAAGACGGGCTGTATAAGCACATCAAAGGCATCCTGGAGGAACGCCATGTGCGTTGGGGGCGTGCTGTATGACGGCCAGGAAAGACGGCAACACTTGGACCGCTGACTTCTACGAAAACGGTCGCTCGGGTCGTCGTATTCGCAAGAAGGGTTTCAAGACCAAGGCCGCAGCCCAGCGCTATGAATCGGAGTTCTTCGCCAGCCTCAACACTACCGGCCGGCCGCTCGATGATCGCCTGTCTGATCTGGTGACGCTCTGGCATGACCTGCACGGCTGCTCGCTCAAGGATGCCAAGCATCGTCTTGCACGCACCCTCGCCACGGTCGAACGCCTCGGTAATCCGATGGCCTCCAACTTCGATGCCCTCGCCTGGGCACGCTATCGCCAGACACGCCTCAAGGACGTCAGTCCGCACACCGTCAACCATGAACAGCGTTACCTGTCGGCGGTCTTCTCCGAACTGATCCGCCTGGGTGCCTGGGTCGGCAACAATCCGTTGGCCAAGGTTCGCCAGATCAAGACCGACCAGACCGAGCTGACGTTTCTGACCCTGCAACAGGTCGAACAACTGCTGGAAGAGTGCAAGCGCTCGACCAACAACCATACTTATCCGGTTGCGTTGATCTGCTTGGCCACTGGCGCCCGATGGGATGAAGCGGAATCCCTGCCACGGGGTGCCCTGTTCGGCGGCAAGGCCCACTTTCACCGGACCAAAAACCGCCAGTCCCGTTCGGTGCCGATCCCCAAAGAGGTCGAAGAGATTGCGTTAAAGGTGGGTATGCCGGGGAATGGTCGGCTGTTCATGCCCTGCCGATCTGCGTTTCGATCTGCTTACCAACGTTGCGGCTTCCACACTCCTGGCCAGATGACTCACATCCTCCGGCACACCTTCGCCAGCCATTACATGATGGGCGGTGGTGACATCCTGGGTCTGCAACGCATCCTCGGGCACTCCACCATCACGATGACCATGCGCTATGCCCACCTGTCGCCTGATCATCTGGAGTCGGCGCTTAGGCTATCTCCCCTCGCTCAAGCGGGCTGCTTTCCGAACAGATAGTAGCCTTTCAATATCAACGCTTCGCATGCGACCATGAAAGCTCATCTAGCTAAGTGAGGCCCTATGTTCGATATCAAGCAGGATCAAGCCAAGGACGTGATTGACTGGTTGAAAGTGCAAATCACCATTTCGTCAGCTGCTGTTGCCGCTCTGCTCTTTAACGCTAAAGGACAAGATGTAACGACAAGCTTAAAGTTCAGTGCAGCTTTCTTCCTTGTTGCTCTCATAGCCTTTGTCGCATCCATCGCCGGCTTAATTGAGCATCGTGATTCCCCTACTCACCGTTTACGCCACATAACGGCAATCCCGATTTTGGTAGGTTTCTCGTGCTTCCTAGCCGGCTTTGGTGCGATGGTTTGGGATCTGTTCTGATCGCTCTCGCTCAAGCAGGATCTATTGACTAGTATCCGCTACAAGCCAACCGAGCATGGACGCTGACCGCATGAACAAACTCATTCTCGCCCTTATCGCCACCCTGCCCATGATCTGCTCCGCAGAGATCTACAAATGGACGGACGAGAATGGGCGCGTTCACTTCGGTGACAAACCAAAAGACAAGGACAAAGCCGAGCTGCTCTCGATCAAAGTCAATTCCTATGAGAGCGTCAGCTATGAAGCGATCACTCCAGTCCAGGGCGCCGAATCAAAGCGAGTCGTGATGTACTCCGCTGTCTGGTGCGGCTACTGCAAGCAGGCCCGCCAGTACTTCCAGCAGAATGGCATCAGCTTCGTTGAATACGATATCGAGAAAGACCAGCGAGCCCGTAAAGCCTACGACTCAATCGGCGGCAATGGCGTGCCGGTCATCTTGGTCGGCGACAAGAGAATGAATGGCTTCAGCGTCGCCGGATTCCAAGGCGTCTACCAGTAGCACCCTCCATCAGAAAGCCCACCCACTTCCCGGCACACACGAGAGAGCAATATGAAATACATCCTTATATTGGCGATGCTAATAGGTGGATACTATTACTATCTTAAAAGCAGCCTGCTCAAACATGAGGGCATGATCAATGCAGTGCTAAGCAAGCAGGCCGAGATGTGTAGCCATCAGGGCATGCTGGATTACCAGAAAATGACCAGCGCAGAATGCAACAGCCAATTCACCTCCAGCATTGAGCGCTGTGTATCTGCCCTTAAATCTCAGTACCCTGGAAGTAAGTTCAGCTCGAAAGAAGAGGCTGATGCAGCAGGCTCCAGCCTGGCAAACTGTCTGACAGGTAGAAAGTAATCGGCGTATTTCGTACGTAGGTACGTAGAGGGCTGAAGGCTTTTCGATCAGATCCTCTACGCCCCATTGGGGATAATTGGTTTACGCGTAGACAGGGTGTAGTCACTTCGTAGTCACTACCCCAGAAACGACAAAGGGCTAGCCTAAGCTAACCCTTTGATAAATATGGTGGCTACACCGGGACTTGAACCTGGGACATCAGCATTATGAATGCTGCGCTCTAACCAACTGAGCTATGTAGCCAACGGCGCGCATTTTCCGCGTCTCGCCTACCGCTGTCAACCCCAGATCATCGATAAATTTACGTTTTATCAAGCGGTTAGGCTTCAGTGGTGGCGATGCGCTCAATTGCTGGTTTCTGAGCCTGCGGCTGACCTCTCAAGCGCCCGAACGGTGCTTGCGGGGCTGTCGGGCGATGCCGGAAAATCCGCCTCCAGCAGGCTGCAGCGCCGCCGTGCGCTGGCCAACGAACCAGGAGAACACCTTGAGAGCGAGAGACGATTTCGACGATCTGCGGGCGGAGCGTGATATGCCGACGCACTACCGCAACGAACCCAACCGCCATGCCGGGCTGTGGAAGCAGATCGCGCTGGGTATCGTCGTCGGCTACAGCGTGCTGGGTATCATCAGCGCGGTTGCCTGGATGCTGCTCGCCCGCGTTGCGCTGGGTGGTCTGTCGATCACGTTGCCGTAACGTTCACATCTCTGCATCAGCGGACGTGATGACGGTGGGGTTGGCACTTGCCATCCCCTGCCCGCCTCTTCATTCTGCCCCATTCTTTTCCCAACGAGCCCTGTCATGACGCCCATCCAGAATATCGGCCTGGCGCTTTTCGTGCTGCTTTCCATCGGTATCGCCATCGGCCACAAGACGGACTGCGGCGACGGCCGCGTGGTGGAAACCTACCTGGCCAAGGGGCTGGCCTCGCAGTTGCTCGGGCATGATCTTTGCGAGCAACCCTGAATACCCTTCATTAAGGAATGATGTGATGAAAGCGTTCGCCTTGCTTGTCAGCGTTGCTCTTCTGGGTGCCTGCGCCAATATGGGGTCGCAATCGCCGGTGCCGGTCACGTCGCCGGTGGTACAGGCGTTTCGCGATATTTGCCTGCAAACGGCACCGAGCTTTGCCGAGGCGCATCGCGTGGCGCGGCAGCATGGCATCACCGAGATGACCGATATGGGCTTCGCCACTGTCGGCTTCAATGCGGACAAGAGCCTGAGCATTCAGGTCAAGGCCAGCCACGAATGCGTGGTGACCAGCGAGGCGCAGGAGGATGACAGCCTGACGAGCCAGTTGCTCAGCGCAGCGGCCATCAACGCGGGCACCACGGTACCGCGCAAGGTGCCGGTGAAGATGATGATCGCCGGGCAGCCGTTCATCCTGATGCATGATCGCGAAGGCGGTGAAGCCTTCGTGATGCTGCAGCCGGAGTGAGGGGATCGCAGTAGGACGGATGACGCCTTGTTCAAACGCCGCAGCTGAAAGGTGGACGGTGAAGCGTGATCCAGCCTACGCGACTGTCATCCTCTCCCCAGAGCCGCGTTCGGCGGGGGGCCGGCAGACTTACGGCGTTTTCAGCCCTCTCCCCCACCCCCTCTCCTATAAATGGGAGAGGGGAGCAAAGCGCGCAGGACCTTGAACGGCATTACGCTGATCGGGGTATTTTCAGGCGCTTTTGCCGGGTCGTGTGGCCAGCAGCAGGCCACCGAAGATCATCGCGGCACCCAGCCAGTGGTAGACCTGCAAGCTCTCGCCCAACAGTACCCAGCCCAGCAATGCGGTGAATACCGGCATGACGTAGTTGGTCAGCGCCGCCTTGGCCGCACCAATCACGCGAATGCCGTGGTTCCAGGCCAGGTAGGCCAGCAGCGAGGCGAACACGGCGGTGTAGGTGATGGCCGAGAGGTTGGCCGCATTGATGACCAGGTGTGCGCCCTGGCTCAGTTCGTATAGATAGAAAGGCAGGATCAGCGGCACGCCGAGCAGGATGAACACGCCGAGCAATGCCAGCGGCGGGATCGGCTGCAGGTAGGCCGACCAGCGCCGCAGCAACAGCGAATACAACGCCCAGTCGACCACGGCCAACAGCATGATCAGGTCACCCTGGTTGAACGACAGGCTGGCCAGGCGGCTCCATTGCCCCTGGCTGATCAGTACGGCCAGGCCCAGCACCGCCACCAGCATGCCCCACCAGGCACGGCGCGCCGGCCATTCATTGAGCAGGAGCCCGGCGCCGATGAACGTGACCAGCGGCAGGCAGGTGTTGACCAGCGAGATGTTGATGGCCGCCGTGGTTTGCGCTGCGCTGTAGAGCAGCGAGTTGTAGCCGGCGATGCCCAGGCCGCCGAGCACCAGCAGGCGCCAGCCGGCATGACAGAGCGCTGCGCGATGGCGCCACAGTGGCATGGCAACGAAAGGCAGCAACAGGGCCAGGGCCAAGCACCAGCGCCAGAACGACAGGGTGAACGGCGCGATGTCACCGGCGAAGGCACGGGCCACCAGGGCATTGCCGGACCAGCACAGGTTGGCCAACAGCAGGCCGAACAGCGCCAGCGGGCGCGAATGCGTGAGTGCGGTCATACGGTCATTGCCAGGCCAGTTTCATCCGCCTGGGCATGGGCCGGCTGGGCGCGATCGGTGCGCGGGCAGTGCTGAGCAATCATTGCGTAGCTTCCGAATCAGTCGGCATTGCACCATACGGAGGCAGGCAAGGCTTGGCAAGATGGCGGCCCATGGGGGGCGCCATGCGCTACACGCCAACGGCGTCATGGCATTCAGGCTGGCGCGCCCAGATCCTAGGGGCGCGCTGTACGTGCGTGAACGCCAAGTCCCGGTGATGGCCGAGGCGTGCGGCGCCCTACTGCGACCGTCGCTGAGTGCGGCGGCGCAGCGGGCGACTCAGCAGCCAGAGTATCAGCAGCATGCAGCCCAGGATCACGCCACTGACGCCCCACTGCAACGGCCCGGCCAGGTGGAACAGTTCGCGCGGATGCAGGCTGGGCGCACGGATCATGCGCGCTTCGGCCGCCGCGCCGGTGGTGGGAATGTCAGCCAGGCCATCGCCATCGAGATCCGGCAGGCGGCGGATATGATCGAGCAGTGCCTGCCATTCCTTGAGCTCCTGCACGCCCTCCTTACCTGGATCCTGATCGACGATGGCATCTTCGATACGCGGTAGCGGGCGACCCTGGGCATCCTTGGGGATGACGTCGAGCAAGCCCTTGGTCAGGCTGGGCACCAACCAGGTGAAGCTGCCGACATAGCTGGTGGCGCCAATGCTGTACAGGCGCGTGTCATCGAGGTCGAGGTCGCGGTAGCCACCGTGCGAGTCGCCAATCTCGATACGGCTGACACGGTCGAAGGGTACACGCCAGGGGTTGTAGCTGAAGCGAATGCCGGAAACGCGCGGGTAGTAGCTGTCGCTGTCGCGCAACTGATAGGCGAGCAGCAGCACTTCCAGCAGTGACTTGATTTCACGCGCACTGAGGTAGGCCTTGATCATCGGATAACCGGGTTCGTCATCGAACTGGCCAATGCCCAGCGGGGCGATGCGAAACAGGTCGGAAACACCCTGCACGCCATTACGGCCCTTGAGCAGATCATCACGAATGGTGCCGTTGCCGGTGAATGCCAGGTCGGCACCGACCGCATGGCGCAGGGCATCGGTGACCAGATTGCCCAGGGCATGCTCACTGAAATCACGGCCCAGGCGCTGATCGACCTTGGCCAGCGGCTGGTCGAACCGGTAGCCCTTGGGCGCGAGCATGCGCTCGCTGACCACCTGTTTGAAGTCTTCGACCTGGGCGGTGATGCTGGCGTCGCCAGCGATGCTGTCGTTGACGGCGTGCAGGCGATAGTCCCGCACACGCGGCACGCCGTCTTCGCCGAGGGTCATGCGCAGCTCGCCGAGGTACTGGATTTCGGAGCCGGCCTGCACCACCGGCGTACGCCCTCCCACCATGACCGGCTGCGGCAGGGCCACATGCGAGTGGCCACCGACGACGATATCGATACCCGGCACCTGCTCGACCAACTCCACCTCCTCGCCACGCCAACTGCCATCGGCCTGCTGGGTCACGCCCATGTGCGACAGCAGGATGACCACCTCAGCGCCCTCTTCGCGCAGCCTGGCCACGGTTTCCCTGGCGGTGGCGACCGGGTCGGCGAACGTCACTGGCTTGATCATCGGGCTGACCGCCACGGCGTTATTGCCAAGCAGGCCGAACAGACCGAAGCGGATGCCGCCACGCTCGAGCAGCCTGTACGGCAGGATGCGCCCGGCGTCGGCGTGCGCCTGGAGGCTGTCGTCAGCCTTGCTCGCCGGATCGAAGCGCATATTGCTCGACAGCAGCGGCACCAGCGTATCGCCCTTGGCCTTGTGCGCGGCACTGATCATCGCGGCCAGCCCGGCAGGGCGGAAGTCGAACTCGTGGTTGCCGATCACGGCGGCGTCGTAGCCCAGTTCGCTCATCAGGCGCAGTTCACTGCCCATTTCGCGGGCGACGGTGTGAAACAGCGTGCCCATGGTGAAGTCGCCGCCATCGAGCAGCAACAGCGGTTCTTCGCCGGCGGCTGCGCGGCGTTCATTCAATAAGGTGGCAAGCCGGGCGACGCCGCCGACGGTGTCGTCATCGTTCACCGTCGCCGGGCTGTATTCATTGTTGGGGCCGAAACCGAGCAGGCGCGACTGCCAGTCGTTGCTGTGCAGGAGGGTGAAATGACGATCGGCGGCAAGCAGCGGCGTGGCACTCAGCAGGCCGGCGAGCAGGAATGGAAATAACAGGCGCATGGACGATCCTTGACGATGACTGCGCAAAGTATGGAACAGAGCCTGCCACCAGGCAGTGACCGATCGAGACGCTTTTTGTCGCCAATCGAGTCAGGCATTCGTTGCGACAGGTCAGCGCCGAAACGTGAAACAGGGACTAGGCTGTATGGGAAAGGGCTAACGGAGAAGCGCCATGGACCACTTTCACCTGATGCTGATGCTGCTGATGGGTGGTTTTCTGCTGCTGGGAGTCGGTTTCAACTTTCGCGAGCACGAATGGGGGGTGCGCGTACTGGGCCTGGGCACGCTGATCATGCTGGTGCCGATTGCCTTGCGCATACATTTGGCGTTGGCGTGAAGCCGCTCTTGTAGGAGCCAGCTTGCTGGCGATCTGCTTGAAGCATCGCTGGCAAGCCAGCTCCTACACGTGATGTGGATTTCGCGGCCACTAAAGGTGGCAGCGCAGAATACCGGCCTTCAGGCCGTGCGCCGCCTAGCCCTCCGAGCGATGGATCGCGTTGCGCCAATGGTGGGTTACGCCGCAGCAGGCATTGCGATTCGCTCAACAGACCTACCAGGCGGCTAACCCACCCTACGGTTCAACGCGCGGTCACTCGTAGGGCGGGTTAGTGGCTGAGGGCGCCCCACCGAAGGTGGCTTCAGGTCACGCCCCTACTGCTTCCAGCGCTCGGCAGCGCTCTGGTCACTGCTGCGGCCTTCGACCCAGCGCGGGCCTTCGGCGGTGTCTTCCTTCTTCCAGAACGGTGCGCGGGTTTTCAGGTAATCCATGACGAAGTTGCAGGCATCGAACGCGGCCTGCCGATGAGCACTGCTGGTGCCAACGAAGACGATCGGCTCGCCCGGCTCCAGGCGACCGATGCGGTGGATGATCTCGATGCCCAGCAGCGGCCAGCGCTCGCGCGCCTCATCGGCGATCCTGGCCAGAGCCTTTTCGGTCATGCCGGGGAAGTGCTCGAGGAACATGCCGCCGACCTCGCGGCCCTCATTGAAATCGCGCACATAGCCGACGAAGGTGACCACCGCGCCGATGCCGAGGTTGGCGGCATGCAGGGCGTTCAGCTCGGTGCCGGGATCGAAGGGTTGGGCTTGGACGCGGATGGTCATGGGGGATCTCGTTGGCAAAGGGCAGGCGGCTTGGAGAGATTGGTGGGCAGAAACGGAACGCCGCCCGGCCCACCCTACGCGCGGTTCATCATCGCGGCTGAAGCCGCTCCTACAATCGCTCCCACATCCATATCAACCGCCGGTGACGGTGGGGAAGAAAGCGACTTCATCGCCTTCAGCCAGCGGCTCGTCGAGGCTGCACAGTTCCTGATTACGGGCACACATCAGGTTCCGCTCGCCCAGCACTTCCCACGCACCACCACGGGCAACCAGGTGCAGACGCAAATCGTCGAGGGTGGCGAAATCGCCACTGAGCTGTTCGTCATCACGGCCCAGGGTTTCACGGTAGCGAGCGAAGTACTGCACGCGGATCATGCTTGTTCCTCCAGCTTGTAGTGACCACTCTTGCCGCCGAGTTTTTCCAGCAGGCGTACCTGCTCGATGACCATGCCGCGATCCACGGCCTTGCACATGTCATAGAGGGTCAGCGCGGCGACGCTGGCGGCAGTCAGTGCTTCCATCTCGACACCGGTTTGCCCGGACAGTTTGCAACGGGCAGTGATATGCACCGTGCCGTCGCCTTCGGCGCGTAGTTCGACCTTGACGCCGGTGAGCATCAGCGGGTGGCACAGGGGGATCAGGTCGCTGGTCTTCTTCGCCGCCTGGATACCGGCGACACGCGCCACGGCGAACACGTCACCTTTGGGATGCTCGCCAGCAACGATCATCTGCAGGGTGGCGGGCAGCATGCGCACGCGTGCTTCGGCAGTGGCTTCGCGGAAGGTGGCCGCCTTGTCGGTGACGTCGACCATGTGCGCGCGGCCTTGGGAATCGAGGTGGGTCAGCACGGGAAAGCTCCAGACGGGAATCGATCGATTGTAAACCTGCAGGTCAGGATTTCGTAGCCCGGATGAAATCCGGGGCCACGGCGACAAATCCCCGGATTGCATCCGGGCTACGACCCTGCAGCCGAGCGGCCCCGGATTGCATCCGGGCTACGCCCCTTCTCCCCAGTCCCCGCCCTGCGCCCCAGCCCTTTGCAGAGCTCAGGGCGCTTCAGCGGGCGAAGCAGTGCTTCGCTATTTCCACTTACGCCCCGCAGCGGGAGGGGGGAGCCAAATGCGCGCTTCTGTAGGAGCGGATTTATCCGCGATCATCGCGGCTGAAGCCGCTCCCACGGGACCTGTAGAAATTCGTTAATGCAGACTAAAACGCCCCCGCTCTTACGAGCAGGGGCGCCAGTGTTTAACAGCTGGAGAGTTACATATGGGTTTCCGCGTACTCCGCGAGGATCGAGCGCGGTACGCCTTGCAGGGTGATGTGCACGCCGTGTGGGAAGTCCTTGAAGCGTTCGGTGAGGTAGGTCAGGCCCGAGCTGGGCGCGGACAGGTAAGGGGTGTCGATCTGCGCCAGGTTGCCCAGGCACACCACCTTCGAGCCGTTGCCGGCACGGGTGATGATGGTCTTCATCTGGTGCGGGGTGAGGTTCTGACACTCGTCGATGAGGATCAGACTCTGCTGGAAGCTGCGCCCACGGATGTAGTTCAGCGACTTAAATTGCAGCGGCACTTTTTGCAGGATGTAGTCGACACTGCCGTGGGTGCTCTCGTCCTCCATGTGCAGCGCTTCGAGGTTGTCGGTAATCGCGCCGAGCCAGGGCTCCATCTTCTCCGCCTCGGTGCCGGGCAGAAAGCCGATTTCCTGATCCAGACCCTGCACGCTGCGGGTGGCGATGATGCGTCGGTAGCGCTTGCTGACCATGGTCTGCTCGATGGCCGCAGCCAGCGCCAGGATGGTCTTGCCCGAGCCTGCAGCGCCGGAGAGGTTGACCAGGTGGATGTCCGGGTCGAGCAAGGCGAACAGCGCCAGCGCCTGGTGGATGTCGCGCGGCTTCAGGCCCCAGGCTTCCTGATGCAGCAGTGGCTCCTGGTGCATGTCGAGAATCACCAGTTCATCGCCCTTGATCGCCTTGATCCAGCCGACGAAGCCCTGCTCATCGAGGATGAACTCGTTGACGTGCACCGCCGGCAGGTTGTCGATCAGTTGTACGCGATGCCAGGTGCGGCCGCGGTCCTGGCGAGTGTCGACCTTGCTCACCCGGTCCCAGAACGAGCCGGGCATGTCGTGATACCCCTTCGACAGCAGCGAGACGTCATCGACCAGTTGGTCGGTGTGGTAGTCCTCGGCGTCGATCCCGCAGGCGCGCGCCTTCAGGCGCATGTTGATGTCCTTGGTCACCAGCACCACGGACAGGCCGGGGTTGCGCGACTTCAGCTCCACCAACTGATTGATGATCTTGTTGTCGTTGAGATTTTCCGGCAGCCAGGTCACCGGCGCCGCGCTTTTGCTCATAAGGATGGAAAGACGCCCGCAGGGGCCACTCTTGCCGCGCTTGATGGGCACGCCGTATTCGACGTCCTCGGGTTCGGCACCGGCGAGAATCTGGTCGATCAGGCGGATGGCCTGGCGGCATTCGGCAGCGACGCCGTGCTTGCCGGATTTCAGTTTGTCGAGTTCCTCCAGCACCGTCATGGGGATGGCGACGTGGTGTTCTTCGAAGTTGAGCAAGGCGTTGGGGTCGTGAATCAGGACGTTGGTGTCGAGAGCGTAGAGGGTTGGAGCGGTGGGCTTGGAGCGTCCGTGGTCATCCATACTCGGTCACCTTCTTGTCGTAGCCAGACGACGCAATACCAGAGGCGGTGCTGCGCCGGACAGAGACCGCCGACTTTTGGGTCGGGGCCGAAAGGTGGCAAGCAAGGTGAGGGCCAATGGCCGCCACCTGTCTGCAGGTTTCGGCGGTCTTGCTTTTTAGATACTCCAAAAAACATGACAGGCAAAAGAACTTTTCAGCTTTTTGAACTTTATTTTTAGCATCGACGAAAAGCGCTTGGCGCCCCTGCAGGACACCGTTAAAGTCCGAAGTCCTACCTGCTGTAACTCGCCTCCCTTACCCGCCCCCATATGCAGCATGCCGCGCCAATCAGGTGCAGGGCACCCGTTCGCGTCGCCACGAACCTGCCTGTAGGAGCCGGCTTGCCGGCGATCAGTGCGGACGTGGATCACAATGCCGGCAGGACGCTAGAGTCATCCGATATGGCAAGCGCGAACCCCATCAAACGGCCCCGGGTTTCGCTACGCTCAACCCAGGCTACATACTGACTATCTGCGTTCCCGTAGGAGCCGGCTTGCCGGCGATAGTGCTGACGAGATCGCCGGCAAGCCGGCTCCTACAAAGACATCAATGCTGATCCTCTCAATCACCCCTATAGGTGGTCTTGCCGTCCCCTGACCTCTAGAATCGCCGTCACGCTTTCTGGAGACTCCGCCCATGCTGATGGTGATTTCACCGGCCAAGACCCTCGACTACGAGACACCGCCTGCCACCCCACGCTTCACCCAACCCGAACACCTCGACCATGCTCAGGTACTGATCGAGCAACTGCGCGATTTCAGCCCGGCGCAGATTGGCGAGTTGATGCACCTGTCGGACAAGCTGGCCGGCCTCAACGCCGCACGTTTCGGCAGCTGGCAAGCCAACTTCACACCGGACAACGCCAAACAGGCCCTGCTGGCATTCAAGGGTGACGTCTATACCGGCCTCAATGCCGAGGATTTTTCCGAAGACGATTTCGACTTCGCCCAGGCGCACCTGCGTATGCTTTCCGGTCTCTACGGCGTGCTGCGCCCGCTGGACCTGATGCAACCCTACCGTCTGGAAATGGGCACCAAGCTGGCCAATGCACGCGGCAAGGACCTCTATGCGTTCTGGGGCGAGCGCATCAGCGGCTGGCTCAACGACGCGCTGGCCGCCCAGGGCGATGATGTGCTGCTCAACCTGGCGTCCAACGAGTACTTCGGCGCGGTCAAGCGCAAGGTGCTGAACGCGCGCATCATCGACACCGAGTTCAAGGACCTGAAGAACGGCCAGTACAAGATCATCAGCTT
>CAZIZA010000082.1:0-13860 GCA_964543555.1 uncultured Pseudomonas sp. | reverse complement strand
CGACGACAATCATCAGTTCAGCTACCGGATCGAGCTGAATCGCGAATATGACCCCGCGCAGGCGCAACAGGCTCCCGCCTGGACGCGCCTCGGGCATCAGCAGTGCAGTAACTGTCCGCTGAGCCGTGAGCAGTTCAGTCATTGTCCGGCAGCGGTGGATCTTCACCGAGTCATCGAGGACTTTCGCGGTCTACCCGCATTCAAGAAGGTTAGCGTCTGGGTGCGCACACCTGAGCGTGAGTACACCAAGTATGTCGGGCTGGAAGAGGGCTTGCGGGCGCTGCTCGGAGTGATCATGGCCACCAGTGCCTGCCCGGTGCTGGCACGCCTGAAACCCATGGCGCAGCACCATCTGCCGTTTGCCAATAATCAGGAATTCATCCTGCGTGCAGTGTCGCTTTATCTCACACGACAGTATTTCAACATGCGTGAGGGGCGCTTGGCTGATTGGGAGTTGAAGGGACTGGTACGTCTGTTTCAGCAACTGAAGCTGGTCAATCAGGCTTTCTGGCAACGTATTCACGACACCTGTGAAGGTGACTCCAATCTAAAGGCCTTCCTGACCTTCTTCTCGATGTCATCGAGCATGACGGTGTCGCTGGAAACCCAGTTGCAGAAGATCCGCCCGCTGGTCATGAGTGCGGGCGAGACGTTCGAGTAGGGCCGAAGCCAAAAAGCTCGCCGCTGAAGCGCCTCCCACGGGCAGAGCCAAGCGGCTACTGTGGGAGGGGTTTCAGCCGCGACGCGATCTCAAGCGCCTTTTTCGCCTTTCTTAAGGCGTACTGCGAGTACATCGCAGGGCGCGCCGTGCAGCACGTCATTGGCGGTGGAGCCCAGTAGCAGCGCCAGGCCGTGACGGCCATGGCTGCCGACCACGATCAGATCGCAGCCCTGTTCCTCGGCCAGTCGGTGGATTTCCTGGCGCGGTTGGCCGTAGGCCAGGTGACGCTGATCAGCGGTGAGTTCCGGGTACTTGCCGGTAAAGCTGTCAAGCCGCTCGCGTGCCTGCTCGAACTGTTGTTGCTGCAGCATCGACAGATCCATCGGCACGTCTCCACCGAAGGCCATGGCCATGGGTTCGACGATGTGCACCAGAGACATCTTGGCGTCACTGGCCTTCGCCAGCTTCTGCGCTCGCGTCACAACAGGGTCGCATTCCTCGGTCAGGTCGACTGCGACCAGAATATGCTGGTAGGGCATGGTGAGATCCTCCTCAAGGAAGCAAATGGCTCTGGCTCAAGTATGGCCCCATTGTGGGCATAGGGCGACTGGCATGAACGGGCAAAGAAATGCCCGGTGCGAGCACCGGGCAATGGGTGGCCAGGCAGGCCGGAAATAGGGGGCATCAATGCTGGCCGGCAGCGTACTGGGCGGCAACACCTTCCAGGCCTTCGATGATGCTGTCGGAATACTTGCTGATCAGGAAAGGTACGGTGTTCTCGTTGTAGTTGCGCAGGGATTTCTCGATGTAGCGCCATTTGGTGCCGATCGCATTCAAGGCCGCGCTTATTTGCGGTGTGTTCTGTTTGGCGCTGCTGAGGCTGTTCAGTTGGTTGGCAAATTCACCAGCCAGTTCATCGATGGCACGCTCTTCACCGCCTCCGAAGAAGCTGGCGCCGATCGAGGCACTGCGAGACGCATAGTCCAAAGCAATGCTTTGCATGAGCAGGCTCTGCTCTCGGCTTTTTTGCGTCAGTTGCGGGACGCTGAAGCCGCTCTCCTGCTGAATCTTCTGATACAGCTCCTGACTAATGGCCATAAGGCGCTGATTGGTGTCGGCCAGGTCTGCTACCGGTTGCAGATCGGTGTAGCCCTGGCTGCGCATGGCGTCCATCAGTGCCAGTAGGCTGTTGCGATAGCCTTGCCAGTTCGTTTGCAGTTGCACTTGCAGCGCCTTGCTCGTCTCGCCGGGCATTGCGCCAAGACCATCAAGATGTGTCTGGCCCTCCTGCAGGGCTTCGCCAATCATCCGTGCGTAGCGCTGATCGCCTTCCATGCCGTTGTACATGTAGAAATCGCCGAGGCTCTTTTGAGTTGCCAGGCGCAGTTGGTGCAGGCGCAACAGGTCGTCGGCCGGTGCGGCACTGAGCTTGACGGAAGATAGTGATGCGAGGAGAAACAGGAGCAGAGTGCTCAGCGGAAATGCAAGCGAACGGCGGCTCGACATGAGTGGCTCCGTATGGCCCATCGTGGGGCTCAATTTGTTGTTGTATTGCTCCCGAATGGCCCATTGCCAGCCGAAAGTGAGTCGACTGTAGCGTTAGCCCGGGTATTTGGCTAGGCACAGGACAGCCTGCCTGCGGGCACTTATGCATGCGTAATGGCGCAACATTGAAGGTGTTTATTGGCGTGGGCTGGAAGCCAGGAATGACCAGCCTTGCAGAAAACGTCGAGAAATCGACGAAAACAGGCTAATTGACAAGTGCAGGCTTTTCCCTGAAGGTGTGCACACCCAAATCAAACGGGCGTATGAATTGAGCGTTTGCCTGGTCAGGCGCGCCACTACAGCCCGAATATCGCGTCGGTGGGTGTGTCGTACCGATTGGAGCTATGCTCGCGGTTATGCCGTGAGCTGGCTTACCGGTTGGCTCCGATGTGTACTGTTCAGCTTCCATACCGTGGAGATCAGTTGATGATTTACGAAGGTAAAGCCATCACGGTTAAGGCTCTTGAGAGCGGCATCGTCGAATTGAATTTCGACCTCAAGGGTGAGTCCGTCAACAAATTCAACCGTCTTACCCTCAACGAGCTGCGTGCTTCCGTGGACGCGATCAAGGCTGACGGTTCGATCAAGGGCGTGATTGTCACCAGTGGCAAGGACGTGTTCATCGTCGGCGCCGATATCACCGAGTTCGTCGACAACTTCAAACTGCCCGACGCAGAGCTGGTGGCTGGCAACCTGGAAGCCAACAAGATCTTCAGTGATTTCGAAGACCTCGCCGTGCCGACTGTCGTCGCCATCAACGGCATCGCCCTGGGTGGCGGTTTCGAGATGTGCCTGGCCGCGGACTACCGTGTAATGAGCGAGACCGCCAAGATCGGTCTGCCGGAAGTCAAACTGGGCATCTACCCGGGCTTCGGCGGTACCGTGCGCCTGCCGCGCGTGATCGGTACCGACAACGCCGTCGAGTGGATTGCTTCCGGCAAGGAAAGCCGTGCCGAGGACGCGCTGAAAGTGGGCGCCGTCGATGCCGTGGTTGCTCCGGCCAAGCTCAAGGATGCCGCACTGGATCTGGTCAAGCGCGCCATCTCCGGCGAGCTGGACTATAAGGCCAAGCGTCAGCCCAAGCTGGAAAAGCTCAAGCTCAACGCCATCGAGCAGATGATGTGCTTCGAGACCGCCAAAGGCTTCGTCGCAGGGCAAGCCGGCCCGAACTACCCGGCGCCGGTCGAGGCGATCAAGACCATTCAGAAAGCCGCCAACTTCGGCCGTGACAAGGCGCTGGAAGTCGAAGCCGCCGGGTTCGTCAAACTGGCCAAGACCTCGGTTGCCGAGAGCCTGATCGGCCTGTTCCTCAACGATCAGGAGCTGAAGAAGAAGGCCAAGCACCACGACGAAATCGCGCGCGACGTGAAACTGGCTGCCGTACTCGGCGCCGGCATCATGGGCGGTGGTATCGCCTACCAGTCGGCCTCCAAGGGCACCCCGATCCTGATGAAGGATATCCGTGAAGAGGGTATCCAGATGGGCTTGAATGAGGCGTCCAAGCTGCTCGGCAAGCGCGTCGAGAAGGGCCGCATGACCCCGGCGAAGATGGCCGAAGCCCTCAACGCGATCCGCCCGACCATGTCCTATGGTGATTTCGGCAATGTCGACATCGTCGTCGAAGCCGTGGTCGAGAACCCCAAGGTCAAGCAGATCGTGCTGGCCGAAGTGGAAGGCGTGGTGCGTGAAGACGCCATCCTGGCTTCCAACACCTCGACCATCTCCATTTCCCTGCTGGCCCAGGCGCTCAAGCGTCCGGAAAACTTCGTCGGCATGCACTTCTTCAACCCGGTGCACATGATGCCGCTGGTGGAAGTCATCCGTGGCGAGAAGTCCAGCGAAGAGGCCGTGGCCACCACCGTGGCTTACGCCAAGAAAATGGGCAAGAACCCGATCGTGGTCAATGACTGCCCGGGCTTCCTGGTCAACCGTGTGCTGTTCCCGTACTTCGGTGGCTTCTCCAAGCTGCTGGGTTTCGGTGTCGACTTCGTGCGCATCGACAAGGTCATGGAGAAATTCGGCTGGCCCATGGGCCCGGCTTACCTCTCCGACGTGGTCGGCATCGACACCGGCCACCACGGCCGTGACGTGATGGCCGAGGGCTTCCCGGATCGTATGGCCGTAGAAGGCAAGACTGCCGTCGATGTGATGTACGAAGCCAACCGCCTGGGCCAGAAGAATGGCAAGGGCTTCTACGCCTACGAAACCGACAAGCGCGGCAAGCCGAAGAAGGTCTCCGACCCGGCGGCTTATGAGCTGCTCAAGTCCATCGTGGTTGAAGAGCGTGAAGTCACCGACGAGGACATCATCAACTTCATGATGATCCCGCTGTGCATGGAAACCGTTCGTTGCCTGGAAGACGGCATCGTCGACACCGCAGCCGAGGCCGACATGGGCCTGATCTACGGTATCGGCTTCCCTCCCTTCCGTGGCGGTGCGCTGCGCTACATCGACTCCATCGGTGTGGCTGAATTCGTCGCCCTGGCTGACAAGTATGCCGAACTGGGCGCCCTGTACCACCCGACCGCAAAACTTCGCGAAATGGCCGCCAAGGGCCAGAAGTTCTTCGGTTAACCGTGCAGCGAACAGAGCGAGAGTAGAAATATGAGCCTGAATCCCAGAGATGCAGTGATCGTCGACTTCGGCCGTACCCCGATGGGTCGTTCCAAGGGCGGCATGCACCGTAATACCCGCGCCGAGACCATGTCCGCGCACCTGATCAGCAAAGTGCTGGAGCGCAACACCAAGATCGACCCGGCTGAAGTCGAGGACGTGATCTGGGGCTGCGTCAACCAGACCCTGGAGCAGGGCTGGAACATCGCGCGCATGGCGTCGCTGATGACCCAGATCCCGCACACCAGTGCCGGCCAGACCGTCAGCCGCCTGTGCGGTTCGTCGATGAGCGCCCTGCACACTGCCGTGCAGGCAATCCAGACCGGCAACGGCGACGTGTTCGTCGTCGGTGGTGTGGAGCATATGGGCCACGTCGGCATGATGCACGGCGTCGACCCGAACCCGCACCTGTCGCTGTATGCCGCCAAGGCGTCCGGCATGATGGGCCTGACCGCTGAAATGCTGGGCAAGATGCACGGCATCAGCCGCGAGCAGCAGGACGCCTTCGGTGAGCGTTCGCACCGTCTGGCGCACAAGGCCACCGTCGAAGGCAAGTTCAAGGATGAAATCATCCCGATGCAAGGCTACGACGAGAACGGCTTCCTCAAGGTGTACGACTTCGACGAAACCATTCGTCCGGAAACCACTCTCGAGAGCCTGGCTGCGCTGAAGCCTGCGTTCAACCCGAAAGGCGGCACCGTGACTGCAGGTACTTCCTCGCAGATCACCGACGGCGCTTCCTGCATGATCGTCATGAGCGCCCAGCGCGCTCAGGATCTGGGCATCCAGCCGATGGCCGTGGTTCGCGCCATGGCGGTGGCCGGTGTCGATCCGGCGATCATGGGTTACGGCCCGGTGCCGTCCACTCAGAAGGCGCTCAAGCGCGCCGGCCTGAGCATGGCTGACATCGATTTCGTCGAGCTCAACGAAGCCTTCGCCGCCCAGGCCCTGCCGGTGCTGAAGGATCTGAAACTGCTCGACAAGATGGAAGAGAAGGTCAACCTGCACGGCGGCGCGATCGCCCTGGGTCACCCCTTCGGTTGTTCCGGTGCCCGTATCTCCGGTACCCTGCTCAACGTCATGAAGCAAAACGGCGGCACTTTCGGCGTGTCGACCATGTGTGTGGGCCTTGGCCAAGGCATCACCACCGTCTTCGAACGCATTTAAGCGTCAGCGGACAGAAACCGGGGCCTAGTGCCCCGGTTTTGCTTTTTCAGGCTTTTTATATCGGGAACCGTTCATGCAGTTGCAGCCAGGACTCTATCGCCACTACAAAGGCCCACAGTACCGTATATTCGGAGTGGCCCGTCATTCCGAGAACGAGGAAGAGGTGGTGGTCTATCAGGCGCTATATGGCGAGTTTGGCCTGTGGGTCAGGCCTCTGAGCATGTTCTGCGAAGCGGTTGAGGTGGACGGCAAGCGCGTTCCGCGCTTTGCTTTGATACAGGCTGAAGTCAGCCCCATCGGCGGTTCTGACGCCTGACTGCGCAGCCCCCAGCGCTTGACCTTCGCTTGGTCACCACTATATATAGCGGTGCCTCAAGGCTTCCCGCCTTCTATATTTCGCAATCTTAGGAATTCTCTGATCCATGGGCAAATCGCTGGTCATCGTGGAATCCCCGGCCAAGGCCAAGACCATCAACAAGTACTTGGGCAGCCAGTACGTGGTGAAGTCGAGCATCGGCCACATCCGTGACCTGCCTACCAGCGGCTCGGCAAGCGCCACCAAGGAGCCTGCCAAGCGTGGCAAGGCTACCGCCGGTGAGGCCCCTGCGCTGACGCCCAAGGAAAAGGCCAAGCGCCAGCTGTTCACCCGCATGGGTGTCGACCCAGAGCATGGCTGGAAAGCCAAGTACGAGATCCTGCCCGGCAAGGAAAAGGTGATCGAAGAGCTGCGCCGCCTGGCCAAGGATGCTGACACCATCTATCTCGCAACCGACTTGGATCGCGAGGGGGAGGCCATTGCCTGGCACCTGCGCGAATCCATCGGGGGGGATGACAGCCGCTACAAGCGCGTGGTGTTCAACGAGATCACCAAGAAAGCCATTCAGGAGGCCTTCTCCAGGCCGGGCGAGCTGGACATCAACCGCGTCAACGCCCAGCAGGCGCGGCGCTTCCTCGATCGCGTGGTGGGCTACATGGTCTCGCCGCTGCTGTGGGCCAAGATTGCTCGCGGCCTGTCTGCCGGTCGCGTGCAGTCGGTGGCGGTGAAGCTGGTGGTGGCGCGTGAGAAAGAGATCCGCGCCTTCGTCCCGGAAGAATACTGGGAAGTGCATGCCGACCTCGGTACTGCGAAGAACGCCAAGGTGCGTTTCGAGGTGGTGCGTGAAAGTGGTTCGCCCTTCAAGCCGGTCAACGAGGCACAGGCCATGGCCGCGTTGGAGAAGCTCAAGGCCTCCAGCTACAGCGTGGTCAAGCGTGAAGACCGCCCGACCAGCAGCAAGCCCTCGGCTCCGTTCATCACCTCGACCCTGCAGCAGGCGGCGAGCAACCGCCTGGGCTTCGGCGTGAAGAAGACCATGATGATGGCCCAGCGGCTCTATGAAGCCGGCTACATCACCTATATGCGTACCGACTCCACCAATCTGTCGAACGACGCGGTGGAGATGGTGCGTGGCTTTATCGGCAGCGAGTACGGCGACAAGTACCTGCCGGGAAAACCGAATCAGTATTCGAGCAAGGAGGGCGCCCAGGAGGCGCACGAAGCGATTCGCCCGTCCGACGTCAACCTGCGTCCGACCCAGCTCTCCGGTATGGAGCGCGATGCCGAGCGCCTGTATGACCTGATCTGGCGTCAGTTCGTCGCCTGCCAGATGCCGCCGGCCGAGTACCTGTCCACCAGCGTCACCGTGGCCGCTGGCGATTTCGAGTTGCGCGCCAAGGGCCGCATCCTCAAGTTCGACGGTTACACCCGTGTGCTGCCGCAACAGAGCAAGCCGGGCGAGGACGACGTCCTGCCGGAAATGAAGGAAGGCGAGGGTCTCAAGCTGATTCAGCTCGACCCCAGCCAGCACTTCACCAAACCGCCGGCGCGTTATTCCGAAGCCAGTCTGGTCAAGGAGCTGGAAAAGCGCGGTATCGGCCGCCCGTCCACCTACGCGGCGATTATTTCCACCATCCAGGATCGCGGCTACGTCACGGTGCACAACCGTCGCTTCTATGCCGAGAAGATGGGCGACATCGTCACCGAGCGTCTCGACGAGAGTTTCGCCAACCTGATGGACTACAGCTTCACCGCCACCATGGAAGAGCATCTCGATGATGTGGCCCAGGGTGAGCGCGAGTGGAAACACCTGCTCGACGAGTTCTACGGCGACTTCAAGAAGAAGCTGGAAGCAGCCGAAGCAGGCGAGGGCGGTATGCGTGCCAACCAGCCGACCCTGACCGATATCCCTTGCCGTGACTGCGGCAGGCCAATGATGATCCGTACCGCTTCCACTGGTGTATTCCTGGGTTGCTCCGGCTATGCGTTGCCGCCGAAGGAGCGCTGCAAGGCCACCGTCAACCTGGTGCCGGGCGACGAGATTGCAGCCGATGACGAGGGCGAGTCCGAATCCCTGGTGCTCCTCGGTAAGCATCGTTGCCCGATTTGCTCTACGGCCATGGATGCCTATCTGCTGGATGAAACTCGCAAGCTGCATATCTGTGGTAACAACCCCGATTGCAGCGGCTACGAGATCGAGCAGGGCCAATACCGCATCAAGGGCTACGAAGGCCCGAGTCTGGAATGCGACAAGTGCGGCAGCCAGATGCAGCTCAAGACAGGGCGTTTCGGCAAGTTCTTCGGCTGCACCAATACCAGTTGCAAGAACACCCGCAAGTTGCTGAAGAATGGTGAAGCGGCGCCACCGAAGATGGACAAGGTGGACATGCCGGAGCTCAAGTGCGAGAAGGTGGACGACACCTATGTGTTGCGTGATGGGGCCTCAGGCCTTTTCCTGGCCGCCAGCCAGTTTCCCAAGAACCGCGAGACTCGTGCTCCGCTGGTGCTGGAAATCGTTCCGCACAAGCACGAGATCGATGCCAAGTACCACTTCCTCTGCGATGCCCCGCAGAAGGATCCGGATGGTCGTCCGGCAGTGATCCGCTACAGCCGCAAGACCAAGGAGCAATACGTGCAATCTGAGGTCGATGGCAAGCCGACTGGCTGGCGTGCGTTCTTCGATGGCGGTAAGTGGAAGGTCGAGGACAAGCGCTGATTGCAGCCTTCTGACGAGATGCGCGCCTGCAACTGCAAGCGCGCGTATCATGTTTGTACATGTCGCGGAGGTCACCGCTATGGCCAAAGAAGTCTATACCCGTACCAATCAGAAGATCTTTTTCGCCGGTATTGCCCTGGATAACTGGCGCAAGGCCGAGGCGTCGGCGGCATTCAATGTGCAGGCATTGGTGCAGGCTGAGCGCGAGGCCGCTTTGTTTCACCTATACGGTGGGCTGCTCGGGTTGTGCCACGAGATCGCCGGTTATTACCGCATGAGTGACGCTGCGCCTTCGCGTGTCGAAGCGTTTGCACAGCCGGCAGTGCTGGATGCCTCGCCCAGCCCAGAGCTTGCTGAGCTGGTGGAGCTGGCGCAGCAGCGCGAAACCTGGTTGGCGCAGTTGCTCGCAGCGTATGCTGCGCTGTTTCAGCCGCCGCGAGAAGAGCGCAAGGCCAAGGTCGATCCGGCCATGCCTCTGATTACCGCCGTCAGTGTGGGCGAAGAGCCAGTTGAGCTGAGCCTTGATGATGTTGATGCCTGGCGGCAGCAGCTCAAGGGGCTGATCCTGCGCTTCCGTGAAGGCCTCAGCGAGTGCTGATTGAGTTTAACTGGACCAGCGGGCTGGGGATGTCTCCGGCTGACTGTTACAATATCGTGTTTTCGCACAGAGACTGAGCCATGCCCACATCCTTCCTGGAAATCGTCGAACTGCCCGATGGGCGTATTGCCCTGCGTCGTGCAGAGGATGAAGAGGCACTGGTAACTCTGGACTTCTCCGCTGATGCAAAAGCGTTTCTGCAAGGGCAGCACATCGAGGTGGCAAAGGCCATGCTCAATGTCGGTGTGCAGATGGCGGGTCGTATGGCCGAGGGTGATTTCAGTGGCGAAGAGGATCAAGGACCGCGTGTCCTGCACTGAGGTTGTCTGGATAACACAGTAAAACGGGGCTCCATTCGAGCCCCGTTTTCATTTTGGCAAACTGAATTATAGGCAGCTCAACCCAGGCTGATGTTCAGGCTCTGCGCGCCGCCGGTATTGGCGGCCTGGGCAAGGCGCTGACGAGTGCTGCTCTCGACCGGATGCAGCCAACTGATCACGGTATGGCTGCGCCCCAGCTTGAGTGCTTCTTCAGCCAGTTGCAGAGCACTTTGCCCCTGTCGCGGATGCAGCAGCAGGATGCGTTCACGGTTCAAGCCGGCATCACGCAGCCAGTTGTGGGTGAGGCTGGCAGGCGGCGCCACCAGGGTCAGCCAGCGCGCATCCTGGTTCTGGCTCAGTTCTCGAAGAATAGGTGCCAGTAAGTGCAGGCAATGGCCGGTGGCGCCACGGAGAGCCAATTCGTTGAAGGCCTGATCATCCTCGCGATGATGGAGGTCATCGGGCGCGACTAGTGGCTCGTTCGGCGTTCGGCCAAGGAACGCATCGAAAAGGGGAAGTTGTGGGCGCTCGAACGACTGCTGCACGTACATGGTGTCTCCTCAGCGGCGAATTACACCGACGCTCAAACCTTCGATGACCAGATCCTGGTTTTCCAGGTCCACTTCGATCGGGGCGAACTCGGGGTTCTCGGCAATCAGCCAGACCTTGTTACCCTCGCGCTTGAAGCGTTTGACCGTCACTTCATCGTCGATACGCGCGACGACGATCTGGCCATTACGGGCTTCACGGGTGGTGTGTACGGCGAGCAGATCGCCGTCGAAGATGCCGATATCCTTCATGCTCATGCCGCGCACACGCAGCAGGTAGTCGGCTTTGGGCTGAAAGAACGTGGGGTTGATCTGGCAGGATTCCTCGATATGTTGCTGAGCGAGGATTGGTGCGCCAGCGGCAACGCGTCCAATGACAGGAAGGCCTGCGTCTTCGTTCGCAGCGCTTGCCTCGAAACCAGGAATGCGGATGCCGCGTGAAGCGCCTGGAGTCATTTCGATGGCACCCTTTCGGGCAAGTGCCTTGAGATGTTCTTCTGCGGCGTTGGGTGATTTGAACCCCAGCTCCTGAGCGATTTCCGCGCGGGTGGGTGGGTAGCCGTTGTCCTCCAGGCAGCGTTTGATGAAGGCAAGAATCTCGGCTTGGCGTGGCGTCAGTTTCAGCATGGCGGGCTCTGTCTTTTTATACAGTGACTGGGATTATATACAGTGAGCATGGCTTGGCAATGGCCATTTTTCAGGCCCCTGTCGTTTGTAGTGTTACCTGTCGCGAGTAGTCATCGTCTTTGCTTGCTGTAAGCTGTGACCAGCCAGCCAAAAGACGGCTGGTGCGGCTTGACAATTAAGCAGGCTGAAACGTATGTTTCAAACGAGTGTTTGTCAGGTGAGAGCTCATGGCCCAGTCGGAAACCGTTGAACGCATTCTTGATGCTGCGGAACAGCTGTTCGCGGAAAAAGGCTTCGCCGAAACTTCCCTGCGCCTGATCACCAGCAAGGCCGGGGTTAATCTGGCCGCGGTGAACTATCACTTCGGCTCGAAGAAAGCCTTGATTCAGGCAGTCTTCTCGCGTTTTCTCGGGCCATTTTGCGCCAGCCTGGAAAAGGAACTCGATCGTCGTCAGGCCAAGCCCGACACGCAGTTTTCTCTGGAAGAACTGCTGGAATTGCTGGTCGAGCAGGCGCTGGCGGTGAAGCCGCGCAGCGGCAACGACCTGTCGATCTTCATGCGACTGCTGGGCCTGGCGTTCAGCCAGAGCCAAGGCCACCTGCGTAAGTACCTGGAAGAAGTGTACGGCAAGGTGTTCCGCCGCTACATGTTGTTGGTGCACGAGGCGGCGCCGCGCATACCGCCACTGGAACTGTTCTGGCGCGTGCATTTCATGCTGGGTGCTGCCGCCTTCAGCATGTCCGGAATCAAGGCCTTGCGCGCCATGGCGGAGACCGATTTCGGCGTCAATACCTCGATCGAGCAGGTGATGCGCATGATGGTGCCCTTCCTGGCGGCCGGTATGCGTTCGGAAACCGGGGTCAACGACCCCGCCCTGGCAGGGGCGCAACTCAAGCCGCGAAACAAAACGCATGGCGCAGTGCCCAAGCTCTGAATGCCCGGCTGATGGGCTTGGCTTCGCCCTTCGGCTAAGCTAGTGGCCCATGCGCGATCTCGATTTACTGCACATTTCCATTGCCGACCAGTTGCTCTACGGTTTCAGCGCTGAACAACTGGTGGTGCGCTTATCCGTATCCACTGCGCGTAACGGCGCTGGCGAGCGTAATGGCTCAGGTTGCACCCCGCGTGGACTGCATCAGGTACGGGCAAAGGTCGGCGCCGGTTTGCCATTGGCAGCCGTGTTGCGCGGCCGTCGCTGGACGGGCGAAGTGTGGTCGTCGCAGTTGCACGAGCAGTTTCCGGGGCGTGACTGGATTCTCACCCGCATTCTCTGGTTGAGCGGTCTTGAGCCGGGACGTAATCGCATGGGAGAGGTCGATACCTTCCGTCGCTATATCTACCTGCATGGCACGCCGGATACCGAACCTATGGGCGAGCCGCTGTCCCATGGCTGCATTCGTTTGCGTAACACCGACATGCTGGCGCTCTTTGATCGCGTGCCGCTGAACTGCAAGGTACGCATCGACGAGGCATCATGCCCGCAGTGGGCTGCAAACCAGGATTTCAAATAAGGAATACGTTCATGCAAGGCTCTTTGATGATGGACATCGCCGGTACCTGGCTGACTGCCGAGGATCGCCAGATGCTGCGCCAGCCCGAGGTGGGTGGTCTGATCATTTTTGCCCGCAACATCGAGTCGCCGCGCCAGGTACGTGAGCTATGCCAGAGCATTCGCGCCGTGCGGCCGGATCTGCTGCTGGCGGTGGATCAGGAGGGTGGGCGTGTGCAGCGCCTGCGCCAGGGCTTTCTGCGTTTGCCGGCGATGCGTGCGATTGCAGATAACCACAACGCTGAAGAACTGGCCGAGCATTGCGGTTGGCTGATGGCGACCGAAGTATTGGCGGTTGGGCTGGATCTGAGCTTCGCCCCGGTACTGGATCTCGACCACCAGCGTAGTGCGGTGGTCGGCAGCCGCGCCTTCGAGGGCGATGCGCAGCGCGCCACGACGCTGGCTGCCGCGTTCATTCGCGGCATGCACCAGGCGGGCATGGCCGCGACCGGCAAGCACTTCCCCGGGCATGGCTGGGCCGAGGCGGACTCTCACGTAGCCATTCCGGTCGACGAGCGCAGCCTCGATGAGATTCGCGCCTGCGACATGCAGCCGTTCAAGCGCCTGGCTGGCGAGCTCGATGCAGTGATGCCGGCGCATGTGATCTATCCGCAGGTCGATGAGCAGCCGGCAGGTTTCTCTCGTCGCTGGCTGCAGGACATTCTGCGCGGCGAGTTGGGCTTCGATGGCGTGATCTTCAGTGACGACCTGTCGATGGCCGGTGCGCACGTGGTCGGCGATGCCGGCAAGCGGATCGAGGCGGCGCTCACGGCCGGCTGTGACATGGGCCTGGTGTGTAATGACCGGGGCTCGGCTGAGTTGGCCCTCAGCGCATTACAGCGCTTGCAGGTCACGCCAACCGAGCGTTTGCAACGCATGCGCGGACGTGGTCATGCCTGCACCGATTACCGCCAGGTACCGCGCTGGTCGGTAGCTGTGGCAGCGCTCAGAGCCGCGCAGCTGATTGACTGAGGCGCAACGCTGCTGCGTGAAGGCCGCCTGCGGCCTTGTTAAGCGGCCCGCTTAAAGCGGGCTGATGCGTACCAGGGCTCCCAGGCTGCCGTGATCCAGATAGGTCAGGCTGTTGTCCTTCAGGCGCTGAGTGACTTTCATGTGTTCGCTGCTTTCCAGTAGGCCGTCGGCGCTGAAGCGGTTGATCCACAGTTCCAGGTCCAGATCGGCGAAGCGATCCTGGGTGA
>CAZIZA010000081.1:0-13867 GCA_964543555.1 uncultured Pseudomonas sp. | reverse complement strand
CTTCAGTGGGATGGCCTGAGTAACAGAATAGTTCGTTCTGCAGAGCGTCAAGGGCACAACAACGATAACGGGATGTTACCGTGCGTCGGGAAGTGGCGGCAGGCCAGAGCGGGAGCGGCCTGCCGTGTGAAGAAATTTATTCTTCGGCGCTTTGCGCCGTCTCGCCCGGATAGGTGGCGCGCCACAGCTCGAAGCCGCCATCGAGGCTGTAGACCTCGGAGAAGCCCTGGCCTGCCAGGTAGGCGGCAGCACTCTGGCTCGAGTTGCCGTGATAGCAGGAGACGATCAGTGGTGCATCGAGGTCGGCATGGGTGATGAAATCATGCAGCGAGTGGTTATCGAGGTGACGCGAGCCGCTGATATGGCCATTGGCGAAGCTGTGTGGGTCACGAATGTCGACTACTACGGCGCCCTGTGCGCGCAGTTCTTGCGCCTGCTGTGGGGAGATACGTTTGAATTCGCTCATATTCAGGAACCTTTACCGGATGAAGGGCTGGCTTATGCCTTGGAGCAGGTGCAGCGATGCAGGGCGCCGCTGTCGACATCGAGCAGGGTCATCGCACCGCCCCAGACGCAGCCGGTGTCCAGCGCGTATAGACCGGGTTCGCTGCAATGACCTTCCAGCGCCGCCCAGTGGCCGAAGATGATGGTCTCGCCACGCATCCTGCGCTGTGGGTGGCTGAACCAGGGGGAGAAGCCGGGTGGAGCACTGCCCACGCCTTCCTTGGTCTTCAGGTCAAGCGTGCCGTCTGCGGTGCAGAATCGCATGCGAGTGAAATAGTTGGTGATCACCCGTAGGCGGGTGACGCCATGCAGCTCCTTGCTCCATTTGGCGGGTTCGTTGCCATACATGCCATCGAGAAACAGCGGCAGACGGGCGTCGTCACGCAGCGCCTCTTCGACCTCGGCGGCACGGCGCAGCGCCTTGCTCAGCGTCCACTGCGGCGGGATGCCGGCATGCACAAGGGTGATCTTGCGCTCGGCGTCGTGGTGTACCAGCTTCTGCAGTCGCAACCAGTCGAGCAGGTCGTTGCGATCCGGTGCGTCGAGAATCTCGCGCAGGGTATCGCCTTTCTTCAGGCGCTCGATATTGTGCGCCACGGCCAGCAGGTGCAGGTCGTGGTTGCCCAGCACACAGGTGACGGCCTGGCGGATGGAGTAGAGGAAGCGCAGGGTTTCCAGGGATTGCGGGCCACGGTTGACCAGGTCGCCGACCAGCCATAGCTGGTCCTGGGCTGGATCGAATGCCACTTGCTCGAGCAGGCACTGAAGCGGTTTCAGGCAACCCTGCAGGTCACCGACTGCATACACCGCCATCAGTGAAGGGCCCCAGGCACGGCCAAGCGGAACGGCGCGATGGTCGCGTCGAAGCGTTTACCGTCTTCGGCGAGCATCTGATAACTGCCCTGCATGGTACCGACCTGCGTGGCCATGACCGTACCGCTGCTGTAGGTGTGGCTGGCGCCAGGTTCGATATGCGGTTGTTGGCCGATCACACCGGCGCCACGCACTTCCTGCACGCGGCCATCGCCGTCGGTGATGATCCAGTGGCGCGACAGTAACTGGGCAGGCAACTCGCCGTTATTGACGATGGTAATCGTGTAGGAGAACGCATAGCGGTTCTGCTCCGGTTGCGATTGCGCAGCCAGATAGCGAGTGGTGACGCTGACGTCGATCTGATAGCGGGGGTCGGACATGCGAAGAATCCGTTGGGCGTGAATACAGTTTAGTCCGCCGCAGCCGGGGGCTGCAGGGCCAACTGGTCGGCCAGACGAACGAAGGCAGCCAGATCCAGCTGTTCGGGGCGCAGGCTGCCATCGACGCCTGCCGCTTCGATGGCATCGGCGGGCAGCAGTTGCTTGAGCGTATTGCGCAGGGTCTTGCGGCGCTGGTTGAAGGCTTCACGCACCACGCGTTCGAGCAGGCGGTGGTCCTTGGCTGGATGCGGCAGGGTCTCATGTGGCACCAAGCGGACGATCGCTGAGTCGACTTTCGGCGGTGGGTTGAAGGCGCCGGGACCAACATTGAACAGGTGCTCTACGCGGCAGTGGTACTGCACCATGATCGACAGGCGGCCCCAGTCGCCACCACCTGGCCCGGCGGCCATGCGCTCAACCACTTCCTTCTGCAGCATGAAGTGCATGTCGCGAATCAACGGTGCGTTGTCCAGCAAGTGGAAAATCAGCGGCGTGGAAATGTTGTAGGGCAGGTTGCCGACCACGCGCAGGCTGCGCGGCGGCGCCTCGAGGCGGGCGAAGTCGAACTTCAATGCGTCGCCCTGATTCAGGCGAAAGCGCGGATTGTCGCCGAACTTGCTTTGCAGGATGGGGATCAGGTCCAAGTCCAGCTCGATCACGTCGAGTTGTGCGCCACTGCCGAGCAAACCTTCGGTAATGGCGCCCTGGCCTGGGCCGATTTCCAGCAGGCGCTCATCTTCCTTGGCACGAATGGCGCGCAGGATGCGATCGATCACCCCGGCATCATGCAGGAAGTTCTGGCCGAAGCGCTTACGCGCACGGTGTTGGTAGTCGGACATGGCGAAAGCTCCAAGTCTCAAGCTGCAAGCATCAAGCAGGAGCCGAGAGCGATAAGGCAAAGTCGCGTAGTTTAACAGTGAAAGACGCTGCGGCTGCAGGCACGCGCGGATTTTGTGACGCTGACGAGCCATAGCCCGGATGCAATCCGGGAAAGCATGGCAGCGATGGCTTTGGATGGTATTGGGTTACATGACCGAGGGTGATCCCCCCGCCGCTTGTTGCTTGCCGCTGGTCGCAGCGGCCATCTGATAGGCGGTTTCCAGCGCCACTTGCAGGCTGCCGGTATCTACCCTGCCGGTGCCGGCCAGGTCCAGCGCTGTGCCATGATCCACCGAGGTACGAATAATGGGCAGGCCCAGGGTGACATTCAGCGCGGCACCAAAGCCCTTGAACTTGAGCACCGGCAGACCCTGGTCGTGGTACATGGCCAGCACGGCATCGGCCTGTTCAAGATATTTGGGGGTGAACAGGGTATCGGCCGGCAGCGGGCCGATCAGGTGCATGCCTTCGCTGCGCAGACGCTGCAAGGTTGGCTCGATGATCTCGATTTCCTCACGCCCCAAGTGTCCACCTTCGCCAGCATGGGGGTTGAGTCCGCACACCAGGATGCGCGGCGCAGTGATGCCGAACTTGTTTTGCAGGTCTGCATGGAGGATGCGCGTGACGCGTTCCAGCCGCTCGCCGGTAATGGCGGCTGCGACATCCTTCAGCGGCAAGTGCGTGGTCACCAGGGCCACGCGCAAACCATGGGTCGCCAGCATCATCACCACCTGCCGGGTGTGGGTCAGCTCGGCGAGAAACTCGGTATGCCCGGAGAAGGCGATGCCGGCTTCGTTGATCACGCCTTTGTGCACAGGCGCCGTGATCATGCCGGCGAAGGTGCCGTCCAGGCAGCCCTGGCCGGCGCGGGTGAGGGTCTGCAACACATAGGCGGCGTTGGCGGGGTCCAGCTCACCGGGGCTTGCCGGAGCTGCCAGCGGTGTATCCCACACATACAGTGCCCCAGCCGCGGCTGGGTGCGTGGGCCACTGCTGCGGGCCGACCTCCAGCAAATCGATATTCAGCCCCAGCAGGGCGGCGCGCTCAGCCAGCAACTGTCGACTGGCAATGGCGACCAGAGGCGCAGGTTGGGCCTGGCGGGCTAGCAGCAGGCAGAGGTCGGGGCCGATACCGGCGGGCTCGCCTGGCGTGAGGGCAAAGCAGGGCTGCGCAGTCATGGTCGCTCGCTGAATGGGGCCGGGGCGACAGTTTACGCTGCTGGCCCCCTAACGAAAAAGCCCGGCACAGGGCCGGGCTCTTGCTAGCGAAACGGCCTTACAGCCTGGTTTCGACGTAGGCTTCGTCGCGGATCTGACGCAACCAGGCCTGCAGCTCTTCGTCGTACTTGCGGTTACGCAGCAGATTGGCAGCCTGTTGCTTGCGGAAGTCCTCGCTGTTGTCAGTGGCGCGGCGGCCCATGACCTGCAGCACATGCCAGCCGTAAGGGCTCTTGAACGGCTTGGACAACTCGCCGCTGGCGGTGTTGCTCATCACGTCGCGGAACTCGGGCACCAGCGCGTTGGGGTCGATCCAGTTCAGGTCGCCACCATTGAGCGCAGAGCCCGGATCTTCGGAGAAGCTTTTCGCCAACTCGGCGAAGTCTTCACCATCGACAATGCGCTGATAGAGGCGCTCGACCAGGCGACGGGTTTCTTCTTCGCTGCGAATTTCGCTGGGCTTGATCAGGATGTGGCGAACATGCACTTCGTCGCGTACCTGAGTGTCGCCGCCGCGCTTTTCGATCAGCTTGAGGATGATGAAACCGCCTGGTGTACGCACCGGCTCGGTGACTTCACCCGGATTCAGCTGGCTGATCATGCTGTCGAACGGAGGAGGCAGCTGACCCGCTTTACGCCAGCCCATTTCACCGCCTTCCAGGGCGTTCTCACTGGCAGAGCGAGAAACAGCCAGTTGGGCGAAGTCCGCGCCTTGCTGCAGTTGTTGGTAAACCTCCTGCGCCTGACGGTCGGCCGTCTGGATTTCGCTGGAGGACGCACCTTCAGAAACCGGAATCAGGATGTTGGCCAGACGGAATTCTTCCGACAGCTGCATCTTGCCCAGGTCAGAGGCGAGGAAGTTTTGCACTTCCTGGTCGGTGACCTGGATGCGTTCGGCCACACGGCGCTGACGCACGCGGCTGATGATCATCTCGCGACGCACCTGGTCACGTGCATCGGCATAGGA
The DNA here is from genome assembly GCA_964543555.1 of uncultured Pseudomonas sp. Classification (GTDB taxonomy): domain Bacteria; phylum Pseudomonadota; class Gammaproteobacteria; order Pseudomonadales; family Pseudomonadaceae; genus Aquipseudomonas. The sequence goes on along the minus strand of CAZIZA010000081.1, from coordinate 9,107 downwards.
CAAACCATCACGGGCCAGTGCGTCACGGAACTGCTCCAGGCTCATGCCGTTACGCTGGGCGATGGTGCCCATGGCCTGGTTCAGCTCTTCGTCGGTGATGCGGATACCGGAGCGATCGCCGATCTGTAGCTGAATGTTCTCGATGATCAGGCGCTCGAGCACCTGCTGGCCGAGTACGTTCTCGGGCGGCATGGCACCGCCACGCTTGTCGATGGTCTGCTGCACTTCACGCAGGCGAGCGTCGAGCTGGCTCTGCATGACCACGTCGTTGTCGACGATGGCCACGACGCGATCCAGTGGGCGAACCTGGGCCTGAGCCGTTGCCGCCAGCAGTGCTGCGCCCAACAGCAGGGGGCGCAGGCGATCAGAAAGCTTGGTCTTCACGTTCACGGTAACCTTGAATGCCTTGGTCGAGGAAAGTTTCCACCTTGTTGCCCACAACGCCGCCGAGGCCCTTGAGGACGATCTGCAGGAAGATGCCGCGGTCGGCTTGGTCGTTGCGCGATGGGTCGAGGCTGACTTCGTCGTAATCGATCCAGTAACGGTTGATCAGGCGCAGCTTCCAGCAGCAGCTGTCGTACTCGAAACCACCGAAGGCTTCGAGGGTACGGTTGCGACCGTAGTCGTACTGCCAGCGCGAAATGACACTCCACTGCGGAGCCAGCGGCCAGATGACGGAGAAGTCATGCTGGTCGATCTTGTAGTAGTCCTTGATATAGTTTGGATCGCTAGGTTTGCCGTAATCGCCACCGAAAATCCATTCACCGCTCTCGCGGTCATAGCGCACGGTGTCGTTACGATAGCGATAACCAAGATTGACTACCTTGTTCGGATTGGCCTCCGGCTGGTAATGGAACATCGCGCTGCCCGAGCGGGTGGCGTGCTGGTCCGGATCCCAGTTGAAGGTCGACGAGAAGCGCCAGTCGCGGTTGAAGCGATACAGGTACTCCAATGCGTAGGGAGAGACGTCCGAGGTTGCATCCTGGCGGCCGCGATAGTCGACACCCGGCATCTGCACCTTGCGGTCTTCGAAGTAGAAGGCCTGGCCGATGCTGAAGCGCTGGCGCTCGAAGCCGTTCGGCTCGACCCAGCGGCTGGTTACGCCCAGCGACAGCTTGTTCTCGTCGCCGATACGGTCCTTGCCACTGAAGCGGTTTTCACGCCACAACGAGGCGTAGCTGAAGCTTGGCTCGCCTGTATCGAATACCGGGATATCGGTCTGGTCTTCTTCCGGCACGTATAGGTAGAACGCACGCGGTTCCAGGGTCTGGCGGAAATCCTTGCCGAACAGTTGGGTGTTGCGGTCAAAGTACAGGCCGCTGTCGACGCTGAACAGGCCTACACCCCGATTCTGGGAGGATTTGTATTGCTGTTCTGCGAGCAGACTGTCTTTACCAACACTGTCGAGGCTCAGGTCGTATTGAGTCTGCATGTATTTGATCTGAGGCTTGAGGAAGCCCCAGGTCCAATCCAGCGGCAGGCTGACAGCTGGTTCTACATGCAGGCGCTGGCCCTCAGCCCGTGCCAAGCCTTTTAGGCGGGCGTCGTACCAACGGCTGTAATTTGGGTCTGCGGGATCGTTACTGCCATTTCCATTTTCATCAATGAAAAAGCCAGAGCGCAGATTGCGATCGAAGCGCACGTACTCGGTGCCGTAGGTGAAGTCCAAGCCACCCGGATTAAACGGCAGCTTGCCATCCAGGGTGATCTGCGGCAGGCGATCGTATGGCGTCACATCCGTGATGTTGGCCAGCTCGTAGGCATGCAGGTTCAGGCGGGCGCGATAGCTGTCGCCACGATAGGTCAAAGTGCCGCGCTGGTTGACGTAGGTCTGGGTTTCGATGCCCAGATCGGTATTCAGGTCCTGGAAGTAGTACGGGTCGCTGATATCGGTGTAATCGACTTCGGCGAGCAGGCGCGAATTCAGACCCTGCTTGTGCTGCCAGCTGTACATCCAGCGCTGGTCTTCGTACTCGGACTGCAGCTTGCGCTCGTCTTCGCTGTCATTCAACCACGCACCGCCAACCTGGCCTTCGCTGCTCTCGGTCAGGTAGCGGAACTCACCTTCCATCAACAGGCCGCGCTTGGCCATGTAGGTGGGATACAGTGTGGCGTCGTAGTTTGGCGCCAGGTTGAAGTAGTACGGTGTTTGCAGCGACAGGCCGTTGCTGCTCGACGTACCGAAGCTCGGCGGCAGGAAACCTGACTGGCGGCGGTCGTCGATCGGGAAGTAGATGTACGGTGTGTAGAACACCGGAATGTCCTTGACCCGCAGCGTCACGTTGGTGGCGGTGCCGAAGCCGGTCGCCGGGTTCAGGGTGACGTTGTTGCCTTTCAGGTGCCAGGCATTATCACCCGGTTCGCAACGGGTATAGGTGCCATCCTTGAGGCGGATGATGGCGGTCTCTTCACGCTTGGCGTAGAGCGCGCTACCGCGCACGTGAGCCTGGTGCAGGACGTATTCGGCATTGTCGATGCGGGCTTCGCCGTTATCCAGTTGCAGGTCGGCACGATCACCGACTACCAGCATGCCCTTGTCGCGCAGGCGCACGTTGCCGACCAGTTCGCCACGGTTTTCCGTCTGATGCAGGCTGGCTTCATCGGCCTCGACCTGCATGCCGGACTGGCGCAAAACGACGTCACCTGCGAGGGTGGCGATCTGTTTTTCCTGCTCGAAGCGCGACGCCTTGGCCGATACATACATCGGCGACTCGTCCAGTGGCGTGGTGTCATCCATGCCTGGGCGGAGTGGCTCGATATAGGCGCCTGCACAGTACGGACCGGCTTCTGCCAGTTGCGCTGCGGTCAGCTTCTCGCGTGGCACCCAGTCCAGGTGGCTGTAGTCAGGGCTGCGCGAGGCGAGGGCACGGCCCTTGCTCTCGGTAACCAGCACTGGCGCGGCTTCCTGCTTGGCGACGGTTTCGCTGCTCGAGCCGCTGCTGCTCACAGCGTCACGGCTGTGAACCGGGCGCGGTGGCAGGGCGCTGGCTGCCGACTTCGGCGCGCAAGCCCAACCGCCCGTAGGCGAGACCTGGCAATTGTATTGCTCAGCGGCGAAGGCCTGTAGGCTGAACGCGGGCTGTAAGGCCAGAAGGCTGCCGGTAACCAGCAGCGGAAATTTCTTGCGGAACGCGGGGTATTTTACTGCCATCTTGTTAGTCCGGGCTTCCTGCGCGCTATCGGCCCAGGGGCCGCACGCCTCTCGATGGGCTGAAAAAGATGCTGGATAATAAAGCATGACCCGCGCAACGGCTAGCGCCGTCGGAGACCCCTTGATGTCTGAACACGATGTACGTCTGCAACAGCTGCAAACCTGGCTCGCCGAGCAACTGCCCCTCCTCTTCGCCGCTCGCGAATGGGGCGCTGTGCCTGCGGCTGAACTCGCTCCTGCCAGCAGTGACGCCAGCTTTCGTCGCTATTTTCGCTGGCAGGCCGGTGAGCGCAGCCTGATTTTGATGGATGCACCGCCGCCGCAGGAAAACTGCGAGCCGTTCGTGCGTATCGCTGCGCTGTTGGCCGGCGCTGGTGTGCATGTGCCGCAGGTGCTGGCTGCCGATCTCGAGCAGGGCTTCCTGATTCTCGATGACCTGGGCCGCCAGACCTACCTGGACGTGATCAACGAGCACAACGCCGACCCATTGTTCGACGATGCCATCGAGGCTTTGTTGCTGCAGCAGCGCTTGCCGCTCGACAGCAACCTGCCGCATTACGATGCGGCGTTGCTGCGTCGTGAGTTGCAGCTGTTTCCCGAGTGGTACGTGCAGCGCCATCTGGGCCGCCACTTTACCGCCGAGCAGGACGCCGCCTGGCAACGTGTGAGTCAGGTACTGATCGACAGTGCCCTGGCCCAGCCCAGGGTGGTGGTACACCGCGACTTCATGCCGCGCAACCTGATGCTGAGCACGCCCAACCCCGGCGTGCTGGATTTTCAGGATGCCGTCAACGGCCCGGTTACCTACGACATCACCTGCCTGTTCAAGGATGCCTTCCTAAGCTGGCCCGAGGCGCGCGTGCAGGGCTGGCTGCACGGGTATTGGGAGCGCGCCAAGGCGGCGGGTATTCCGGTGCAGGCATCGCTCGACGACTTTCTGCGCGCCAGCGACCTGATGGGTGTGCAGCGCCACCTCAAGGTCATCGGCATCTTCGCGCGCATTTGTCACCGCGATGGCAAGCCCAAATACCTCGGTGATGTGCCGCGTTTCTTTTCTTACATAGATAGCGTGCTGGCGCGTCGCCCGGAATTGGCCGAACTGGGCGAGCTGTTCGCCAGCCTTGCTATAGAGGAAACGCGTGCATGAAGGCGATGATCCTCGCGGCAGGCAAGGGTGAGCGCATGCGGCCTTTGACCCTGCATACGCCCAAGCCGCTGGTAAAAGCAGCGGGTGTGCCGTTGATCGAGTATCACATCCGCGCCCTGGCTGCTGCGGGCTTCACCGAGCTGGTGATCAACCATGCCTGGCTCGGTCAGCAGATCGAGGACTACCTCGGCGATGGCGCGCGCTTTGGCATGCATATCGTCTATTCCGCCGAAGGTGAGCCGCTGGAAACGGGCGGCGGGATCTTCAAGGCGCTGCCGCTGTTGGGTGACGAGCCATTCCTGGTGGTCAATGGCGACGTATTCACGGATTACGACTTTGCCGCGTTGCGCAAACCGCTCGCAGGGTTGGCGCATCTGGTGCTGGTGGATAACCCGACGCACCACCCGCTGGGCGACTTCGCTTTGAGTGCTGGCCGGGTCAGCGATGTACAAGAGGCCGTTGGCCGTTTGACCTACAGCGGTCTTGCCGTGCTGCATCCACGGTTGTTCGCGGCCTCCGTGCCGGGCGCCTTCAAGCTGGCGCCGCTGCTGCGTGAGGCCATGGCGGCCGGGCAGGTCAGTGGCGAGCACTATGGCGGCTGTTGGGTCGATGTCGGCACGCACGAGCGCCTGGCTGAAGTCGAGCGTTTGCTGCAGGGGGCGTGCTAGGTGCTCTGGCCTGCAACACTGCTCGGTGCTGCGGCCGGGCTTGCCCTGGCCAGTATTCCTGGCGCCCTGCTGGGTGGTCTGCTCGGGCAGGTGTTGGACCGTCGCCTGCGCCTGCACGGCTGGGACAATCTGCGAGAGCGTCTGGGCGGTCGTGCTGCGCCGACGGATGACGACTTGTTGTTTCTGATGCTGGGACGTCTGGCCAAGAGTGACGGCCGGGTGCTGCAGAGCCATATACAGCAGGCGCGTTCGGAAATGCAGCGGCTGGGATTGGACGCTGCTGCCCAGCGTCGCGCCATCGAAGCCTTCGCCCGTGGCAAGACCGGGCGGGACAACCTGCGTGTGCCGCTGCAGCGTCAGCGCGAGCGCGGCGATGCGCTGTTGCGCGCCTGCTGGCGCATGGCCTGGGTCGATGGGCAGGTATCGCCCAGTGAGCATGAGTTGATTAGGCTCTGGGGCAAGTGGCTTGGCTGGGACAGTGAGCGCCTTGAGAACCTGGGGGCGGAGTACGCGCCGCGCCGCAGTCAGCAACCGACGTCCGCAGGTGGCAGTTATCAGGAGGCGTTGCGGCTGCTGGGTGTCAATCAGGACAGCGAACCCGAGCAGATCAAGCGCGCTTATCGACGACTGCTGAGCCGCCATCACCCGGACAAGCTGGCTGGCACCGGTGCTTCGCCTGAGCGCATTCGTGAAGCAACCGAGACGACGCGCCAACTGCACCAGGCTTATGCGTTGATTCGTCAGCGTCGGGGCATTCGCTAGGGCTCAGTTGCCTGTGGCGTTGGCATGCTTCTCTAGCCAGCCCCGCAGGCGGCGGTAGAGTTGCTCCTGCTCAATTGCCCGGTTGCCGGGTAGCGCCTTTAGCGCCACCTGGACATAGGTCGGCAGTTTGGCCCGCTTGCTGGCCTGCAGGCGCATGAGTGCGGCCGTGCGGTCAGTGGCTTGATCCTTGTAGAAGAAGTCGCCGGTGGTCACAGCCAGTTGTGCAACCATCTCATCCAGTGGCGGCGCGAAGCCGGCCGGCAATTCGGCCGCCACCATCAGCAGTTTCTTCACGTTGTCCGGCTGGCGTTCGTTCAGGTAGCGCGCGGCCCAGTAAGCGCCACTGCCATGGCCGAGGAGGACGATTTCCCTGGCCTGCTGCTGGTTGGCGAAGGCGATGGCGGCATCGATGCGCGCCATGACACGCTCGGTATGTACCTGACGTCTTTGCTCGGCGGTCGTTTCCAGTGCGGCTGGTACGGCAGTCTGCTCGGGGTTGTCAGCGCTGGCACTTTCATCTCCGCCAGTGGCGGCTTCGGCATCTGTGGGGGGAGGCGTTTCGGCCACGTCGATGCGCAATGGTAGAGGGTCGCCGTCCGGGTCCGGCAGGGTCACGCTCAGGCTGTGCCAACCCGCATCGGGCAGCTTGCGTCTCAAAGGGCCGATTGCTGCCGCACCGTCGGCGTTTTCCACATCGCCGGGCAGGAGGATCACTGCGCCATTGGGCTCGCCCACGTTGGCCGGTCGCCACAATGCGAGAACACTTTCGGAGCCTGCTTGCAGCGATTGCTGCTCACGTTTATCCAGGCGTTGTTCCAGCGTCTGCGCCTCGCTGACGCTGCGCTCGGGCAACAGGGGGCGTTCGTTCGCGGCAGGCGCTCCGGTTTCGCCGGGCGTTGTGTTCGCAGCCTCTGCTGGAGGCTCCTGGGCCCAGCTTGTGGTCATGCAGAACAGACAGAAACCGAGCACTGCGAAGCAATGGGTACGCATTGAAGAGGCTCCTTGAGGGCTGTGCTAGAGCCTAATGCGCTGCTTCGTTTTTGTCAGGCTGCTGGCGCAAGACTGGAGTAAGGTAGTGCAGAGCGCCAACGGATTTGCAGTAGATGAAACCCCTTCAGTACGTTCTGACCCTTTTTTTGATCGCCATTACCGGCCACGCCCTGGCCGAGAACGCGCGCCTGCCACTGCGCCCGGCCTTCGATGCCGAACAGCGCGCCTGGCTCAAGGCGCATCCGGTGTTGCGCGTCGGGCTGATCCAGCAGGCGCCCTGGGTGCAGCGGGGGCAGAACCGGCAACTGACCGGCGCCAATGTAGAGTTGATGCAGCGCCTGCTCGAAGGCATGGGCGTGGCGCCGGACTGGCGCCTGTATCCGAACCAGGAGGCGCTGGAGCGGGCAGCCAGTGCTGGCGAGGTGGATCTGGCGCCAGGTCTGCAGCAAACACCCGCAGGTCTACGTACCTGGCACTATTCCATGCCCTACCTGCGCGTGCCGCACCTGGTGGTTGGTGAGCGTAACGGCAGTGGTGCAGTGGATCTGGATCAATTACCACTGGATCAGGTCGTCGCCCTGCGTTCACCCAGCCAGGCCGTCGAATACCTGGAAAGTACCCACAGCAATCTACGCCTGCGCACGACATTGTCGGAACGTGCCGCTTTGTTGCTGGTACTGAATCAGGAAGTCAGTTATGCGGTGCTCGATGAGGCAAGTCTCAGCCTGCTGCTGCGCGAATCGCGTTTTGCCAGCTTGAGCATCGTCGGCGACATCGGTCTGCCGCAGCTATTGCGCCTGGCCACGCGTCGTGACCTGCCGTTGCTGTCAGGTATCGTCGACCTGACCCTGCAGGCGCTACCGGCGCGTGAGTTGGAGGAATTGCGCGACACCTGGATGCCACTGCGTTATCCGCAATCCACCGATTTCGTCGGCTTCTGGAAGACGCTCTCACTGTTTCTTGCGCTACTGCTGATGATCGTTGCCACAGCGCTCTATCGCCAGCGTCAGCAGACGCGTTCGCTCGAGCGCGGGCTATTGGGCGCGCGCAGTGAGCTGGACCGCCACCAGCAGGCCGCCGAAGCATTGCGCCTGAGCCAGTTCTCCCTCGATCACAGTACGGTGGGTATTCTCTGGGTCAACTGGGACAGTCACCTGCGCTACGCCAACCGCGCCGCCGAGCGCATGCTCGGCTACGCCCCCGGTGAGCTGGTGGACAAGCCATTGAGTCAGTTGGAGCCGGGCTTGCACATGGACCGCTGGCTGAACCTGTGGAAGCGCGTGCGCGAGCAGGCCGAGGGTTCACCCAGCTTCGAGGTGGACTGCCTGCGTGCCGATGGTAGCCGCATGCCGGCTGACGTATCGCTAAGTTTTCTAAGCTATCGCCAGGCCGAGTACCTGGTGGTGTTTCTCAGCGACGTGACCGAGCGCCGCCGTGCCCGTGCAGCGCTGGAGGAGAGCGAGGCGCGCTTCAAGGGCATCGCCGGTAACGTGCCTGGCCTGGTGTTTCGCCTGGAGCGCGCCGGGCCGGGAGCGGTGGTCAACTTCGCCTATATCAGCGAGGCCAGTCAGGAGATGGTCGGCTGGCCAGCGCAGGATCTGCAGCGTGAGGAGCGTGGCATCCGCAGCCTGGTGCACCCGCAGGACCTGAGCAGCTACCTGAACAGCCAGACCCTGGCGCTGGAAGGCGAGAGCGACTGGTATTGGCAGGGGCGCATCCTCACTGCCGGGCAGGAGGTGCTGTGGGCGGATATCCGTACCACCGCGCGGCCGCTGGGCAATGGTCGGGTGGTGTGGGACGGCATCCTCTGGGATATCACCGAGAACAAGCTGGCCGAGCTGGCGCTGGCCGATTCGCGGGCGCGCTTGCGCGAATTGTCGGCGCACCTGGAAAGCGTGCGTGAGGAAGAGAAAGCGCGCATCGCCCGCGAAGTGCATGACGAGCTTGGCCAGGTGCTGACTGTACTCAAGCTGGAGACGGCGATGTGCGAGCTGGTGTGCGCCGGGCAGATACCCGAACTGGACGAGCGCCTTAATAGCATGAAGCGTCTGATCGCCCAGTTGTTCCAGCTGGTGCGTGATGTGGCCACGGCACTGCGCCCGCCGATTCTCGATGCCGGCATTGCCTCGGCCATCGAGTGGCAAGTGCGCCGCTTCGAGGAGCGCACGCAGATTCCCTGCCTGGTCGAAGTGCCGGAGCACCTGCCGCATCTGCCGGATGCCCAGGCCATCGGCCTATTCCGTATTCTCCAGGAAGCGCTGACCAACATCATGCGTCACGCCGGCGCGCACAGCGTCGAGGTGCGTTTGTGGCAGGAGTGCGGCAGCCTGTGTATGTCGGTGGTCGACGATGGCAAGGGCTTCGATCCGGCGCTGCGTAAGCCGGGACA
>CAZIZA010000080.1:0-13876 GCA_964543555.1 uncultured Pseudomonas sp. | reverse complement strand
ACTGCTCGCGATCAAGACGGCGCTCGTGCAGCAGCTTGGCGATCTGCTTGTACTGTTCAGGCTCCAGGTAGCGGAAGGACAGATCCTCCAGCTCCCACTTGATATGACCAATACCGAGGCGGTGAGCCAGCGGCGCGTAGATGTCGAACACCTCGCGCGCCACACGCTGACGCTTCTCTTCGTCGGCTTCCTTGACCGCGCGAATGGCGCAGGTGCGTTCGGCCAGTTTGATCAGCGCCACGCGCACATCGTCGACCATGGCCACCAGCATTTTGCGCAGGTTCTCGACCTGAGTCTGCGAGCCGACCACCACTGATTCACGCGGATTGATACTGGCACTGATCGCCGCCATGCGCAGCACGCCTTCAATCAGCTTGGCCACCACCGCACCGAAGCGCTGCTGTACCGCAGCCAGGGTGATCTTGCCTTCACGCACGCCACGGTAAATGACCGCTGCGACCAGCGAATCCTGATCGAGTTTGAGATCAGCGAGGATTTCAGCGATATCGAGACCAGCACGGAACGTCGAAGCGCCCGCGCTCCAGTGGTGCTGGTTGGTGTTGGCCTGTTGTTCCAGATCACGGGCAAATTCGCAGGCCTCTTGCAGCGCCTGACGATCCAGCGCCGGATCGACGCGGGTGACATGATCCAACCAGGCCACGAGATTGATGCTGCCGTCATCGTTGACCGGCTGATGCGCTCTCACCTGAACCATCGTCTTACCTTCCCTACGGCGCGCATAGGTCGCACCGAGCAGTCGCCGGCCTTCTCTGAGCCGGTCGGATTAACTGAAAGAATGCGCATCCTGCACATCCCTGCGGTACCGAGCGTACCGCTTTAGCCCAAGCCCTAAGGCTCGGGTTTCTCGAACAGTGCCATGGCTTCGACATGCGCGGTTTGCGCAAACATGTCGAGAATCCCGGCGCGGCGCAGGCGATAGCCTTGCTGCACCAACACGGCGGCATCACGTGCCAACGTGGTCGGGTTGCAGGATACATAGACCAGGCGCCGGGCGCCCAGCTCAGTCATCCCACGCACCACATCCAGTGCCCCATCACGCGGCGGATCAAGGAGCACCGCGGCAAAGCCACCCTGCGTCCAGGCTTCATTGGCCAGCGGCTTGGACAGGTCGGCACGATAAAAGTGCGCATTGGCCAAGCCGTTGTTGTGTGCATTGTCAGCGGCCCGCTGCACCATCGCCTCGACACCCTCCACCGCCACCACTTCAGCGGCCTGACGCGCCAGCGGCAAGGCAAAATTGCCCAGGCCGCAGAACAGATCAAGCACCCGTTCGCCGGGCTGCACCTGAAGCCAGTCTAGTGCCTGAGCGACCATGGCCTCGTTGACCAGACCATTGACCTGCACAAAATCGCCTGGCCGGCAGGCCAGTTGCAGGTGCCAGCGTTGCAGCTCAAAGCCCAGCTCAGCACTGGGCTCGTCAGGCTGCGGCGCCCCCTCTCCCTGCAGCCACAACTGCGCATCATGCTCGCGGCAAAAGGTGCGCAGACGGCTCAGGTCAGCCTCGGCAAGTGCCGCGGTATGACGCAGCAGCAGGGCCTTGGCGGTGCCGCTGAACAGCTCCACGTGACCGACGGCCTGCGGTTTTTCCAGGCTGCGTAGCAGGGCCGGCAAGGCGCTGAAAATAGACTGCAAGGGCTGTACCAGCACAGGGCAGTGATCGATGGCGACGATGTCCTGGCTGGCTTCTGCACGGAAACCGACCTGCAGCTGACGCGCCTTGGCATCCCAGCGCACGGCAATGCGCGCACGACGGCGATAGGCCAACTCAGGGCCGACCAGCGGCGCTGCCCAGTCTTCCGGCTGTACGCAGCCCAGGCGCGAGAGCTGCTCGGCGAGCGTGCGCTGTTTCAGGGCGAGCTGATCGGCATGCGGCATGTGCTGCAGGTTACAACCGCCACAGCGGTCGGCGTGAATGCATGGCGCCTGACGACGCTCATTGCTGGCAGTGATGATGCGCTCGACACGCGCCTCGACCGTCTGGCTGCGTGCACCGAGTACACGCGCCTCGACCTGCTCGCCAGCCAGTGCACCACTGACGAACCAGGTGCGCCCGCCATCGAAGGCGATGCCGCGACCGTCACCGGCCAGGCGCTCGATGGTGAGTGTCTGCTTCTTGCCGACTGGAACCTGCGCCGCACGGCTACCACCGCTGGGCTGAAAGCGCAGGCTGGAGCTGCGTCTGGCCATCAGTGCGCGGGGTCTTGGTAGACGCCGGTGGACAGGTAGCGGTCGCCACGATCACAGATGATCGCCACCAGTACCGCATTTTCCACCTGCTGCGACAGGCGCAGCATGCCGGCCACCGAACCACCGGACGACACCCCGCAGAAGATGCCCTCTTCGCGCGCCAGGCGGCGCATCACATGCTCGGCCTCGGCCTGGCCCATGTCGATGACCTGATCGACCCGTTCGGCCTGATAGATTTTCGGCAGGTATTCTTCAGGCCAGCGACGGATGCCCGGAATGGCGGCGCCTTCCTGCGGCTGCAGGCCGACGATCTGGATCGCCGGATTCTGCTCCTTGAGGTAGCGCGAGGTACCCATGATGGTGCCGGTAGTGCCCATGGAACTGATGAAGTGGGTCACGGTGCCCCCCGTCTGACGCCAGATTTCAGGGCCGGTGCCGCTGTAATGCGCCTCGGGGTTGTCGCCGTTGGCAAACTGATCCAGCACCTTGCCGCGCCCTTCGGCCTGCAAGCGCTCGGCCAGATCGCGCGCCCCTTCCATACCTTCTTCCTTGCTGACCAGGATCAGTTCGGCGCCATAAGCGGTCATCGCCCACTTGCGCTCGGCGGTGGAGTTGTCCGGCATGATCAGGATCATCTTGTAGCCCTTGATCGCCGCCGCCATCGCCAGGGCGATGCCGGTGTTACCGCTGGTGGCTTCGATCAGGGTATCGCCGGGGCGGATGTCGCCGCGCAACTCGGCACGATTGATCATCGACAGCGCAGGTCGATCCTTGACCGAGCCGGCCGGGTTGTTGCCTTCCAGCTTCACCAGCAGCGTATTGCTGGTATCGCCGCCCAGGCGTTGCAGGCGTACCAGAGGGGTATTGCCGATGCAGTCGGCAATGGTGGGAAATTGCAGGGTCATGGGTCGCTCGAATCCAGACTGACGCGAAGGGCGACCATGATACGCCGAACCTGATGCTTCATCACGCCATGATCGTTTTCAGGAGTTGATACCCCTGATTGTTCCGGCCTTCAGCGCTGCATTCAGCGAGCATTTACCCAGCTATGCGGGCCATGCCTTACACACCCTGCAAGCGCAGCTTGAGCCGCAACCCTGGCCTGGCGTTTTCAGCCCAGAGATGACCGCCTTGAGCCGCGATCATGCTGCGCGCGATAGCCAGCCCCAAGCCGAAGCCATCACCACCCGGACGGGCAGCACTGAGTCGGGTGAAGGGACGAAAGATGGTTTCCAGTTCGCCCTCGGCAACGCCCGTCCCCTGATCCTCTATCCACAGCAGCCATTGGCCGTTCTCGCGCCGCCCCTCCAGGCGCACCACACCGTTCTCTGGCGAGTGGCGAATGGCATTACGCAGGATATTCTCCAGCGCCTGCGCCAGGCCGTTGAGATTGCCCAGCACCCGGCAATCGGCGGGCAGCTCGCAGGGCATGCGCTCGATGGCCCAGCCGCTCTCGAAGCCGGCGTTTTCCCTGATGACGTCCCAAAGCCGGCCGATATCGACCTCTTCCAGCGGCAGGCTGGGTCGCTCGGTATCCAGCCAGACCAGCTCAAGGGCATCGCCGACCAGCTTTTCCATTTCCGCGACCTCACGCACCAGGCGCTGGCGCAGCGCTTCGCCGTCCTGCTCGCTCTCCCCCGCCACACGCAAGCGGGCCAGGGGCGTACGCAACTCGTGCGACAGATCACGCAGCAACTGGCGCTGGAAGGCCACGGTGCCATCCAGACGCTCGGCCATGTGATCGAAGGTTCGCGCCAGCTCACCCATCTCATCCTTGCGCCCGGTGACCTGCGCCCCAAGCCGCGCAGACAGATCGCCCGCACTCAGGGCGGCAGCCTGTCGCCTGAGAATCGCCAGCGGTGCAATCAACAGGCGATACAGCAGCAGTGCCACGACCACGGCCAATACCGCTGGGAGCACACGCTGCAACAGCAACCCCCATAGCGCGTTGTAGCGGCGCGGGTTCAGGCGCTGCGGCAATTCCATGACCAATCGTGCATCGCCCGCCTCGAAGGGAATAAAAAAGGTTGGCGTACCACCGGGTCGCCCAACAGGAAAGTCCAGCCTGCGCACAAAATCCAGACGCTGCACCTGCTCGTCAGTCAGAGGCGATGAGGACAGCGACTGCTTGTGCGCATTGACCACCACAGCCCAGATTTTTTCACGCGCCTGCAATTGCTGGAGAAAGGCATCGACACCCGATGCGCCTTCCTGCTGCCAGGCCGTCTGCGCTTCGCGCGCATACCCCTTGAGCGTCTGCCGGGTGGACTCGGGCAGGTAGGCGGTTGCCGTGACAAGCTCACGCCCTACATCCACATGCAGGCTGACCAGCAGCAGACAGAACAGCGCCAACGCCCCTGCCAGGCGCCAGAGCAGCGAGTGCCTGCCGGGCAGACTCATGCGCCTACCTGTATCAGCACGTAGCCCTTGCCCCATACGGTATCGACACGGGTTGTCTCGCAGCCGACGGCCTGCAGCTTGCGCCGGATATGGCTGACATGCATGTCCAGGCTGCGGTCATGCTGTGAATAGGCGCGACGCAAAACCTGCTGGTACAGAAAGGGCTTGCTCAGGGCTTCGTCCTGGTGTCGCCAGAGCAGCTCCAGCACACGGTATTCACTTGGCGTAAGACCGACCCAGCCCCCCCGGTAGGCAACATCGCTGCGACCTTCATCGAAGCGCAGCTCATGGTCCTCCGCGCTGGGCGAAGGATCGCGTCGCTCGTAGGCAACGCGACGCAGGATGGCCTCGACCCGAACACTCAACTCGCCCAGGCTGAAAGGCTTGGGCAGGTAGTCGTCGGCCCCCTGACTGAAACCGGCAATACGGTTTTGCTCGTCGCCCAGTGCCGACATCAACAATACCGGCACGCTACGTTGCCGGCGCAGCCGCTGCAATGCCTGCAGACCATTGATGCCCGGCAACATAATATCCATCAGGACCAAATCGAAGTCCTCGCGCTCAGCCAAGCGCAGGCCTTCGCTGCCGTCATGACTGAGCGTTACATCGAAGCCGCGGCCCACCAGGTGTGACTGCAGGTGACGGGCAAGCACAGGATCGTCCTCGACGGCCAGAATACGAGCCGGAATGCGGATGGAGGTCAGCATGGTTGGAAACCGGAAGACATAATGAGAACAATTCTACCTCCTAAACGACAATCACTCACCTAAAGATTCCAGCGCACCGAATCGCTACACTGCCGGCATGCCATTCGGGAGGAAAGTCGTGTTCAAGGATCTCAGCATCAGGGGCCGCGTACTGCTGCTCACCCTGCTGCCCACCAGCCTGCTGGCGCTGGTGCTGGGTGGCTATTTCACCTGGGTGCAGCTTTCAGGCCTGCAGACGCAACTGCTGCAACGTGGCGAGATGCTGATCGAACACCTGGCGCCTCTGACCGCTCCGGCACTGCAGCAGCGGGACGTGAACAAACTCGAGCGCATTACCCGGCAGGCACTCGAACACCCGGATGTGCGCGCAGTGGCCCTGCTCACACCCGAACGCACACTTCTGGCCTATGCCGGCCCGAGCATGCTCAACCCTGCACCGGCCAGCCAACCGGACCTCAACCGCATCAGCAGCCAGGACGCCACACGCTTTCTACTGCCGGTCTATGAGCAGCACCTTGGTCTGAGCGATGAGCAAGCGGATGAAGCTCATTTTCAGTTGCTTGGCTGGGTCGAGCTGGAGCTCTCGCACCAGGGCACTCTGCTCAGCGGCTACCGCAGCCTGTTCGCCAGCCTGCTGTTGATCATCGGTGGCCTGGCACTGACCGCCATGCTCGCCCTGCGCATGAGCCGCAGCATCATTGCTCCCCTGCGCGAAATCAAAGCCGGCGTCGCCCAGCTCAAGGACGGCCATCTGCAAACCCGTCTGCCGCCTCTCGGCAGTCATGAAATGGACGAGCTGGCAGCCGGCATCAATCGCATGGCCGAATCTTTGCAAAACGCGCAGGAAGAGCTGCAGCACAGCATCGAGCAAGCCACCGAAGATGTCCGGCAGAACCTGGAGACCATCGAAATCCAGAACATCGAACTGGACTTCGCCCGCAAGGAAGCGCTGGAGGCCAGTCGCATCAAATCCGAGTTTCTGGCCAATATGAGCCACGAGATTCGTACCCCACTCAACGGCATTCTCGGCTTCACCCACCTGCTGCAGAAAAGCGAGCTCAGCCCACGTCAGCGCGACTACCTGGCTACCATCGAAAACTCCGCCGACAGCCTGCTCGGCATCATCAATGAAGTGCTCGACTTCTCCAAGATCGAGGCCGGCAAGCTGGTGCTGGAGAGCATGCCCTTCAATCTGCGCGACCTGCTGCAGGACACCCTGACCATCCTTGCACCCGCAGCGCACGAAAAGCGCCTGGAGCTGGTCAGCCTCATCTACCGAGATACGCCTCTGGCGCTGCGCGGCGACCCGCTGCGCCTGAAACAGGTACTGACCAACCTGGTCAGCAACGCGATCAAGTTTACCCATGAAGGCACCATCGTCATGCGTGCCATGCTCGAGGAGGAGCGTGTAGACAGCGCGCAACTGCGTATCAGCGTGATGGATACCGGCGTGGGCCTCTCGGATGACGATCTGCGCGCCCTGTTCCAGGCCTTCAGCCAGGCGGACAATTCCCTGAGCCGCCAGGCCGGCGGTAGCGGCCTCGGTCTGGTCATATCCAAGCGCCTGATCGAACAGATGGGCGGCGAAATCGGTGTCGACAGCACCCCCGGAGAAGGCTCGGAATTCTGGATCACCCTGACCCTGCCCAAGGCCCGTGACGACGCAGAAGACTTGCCACGCACCGCGCTGCTGGGGCACCGCGTTGCCATTCTGGAAAGTCACGAGTTGGCGCATCAGGCGCTGACACATCTGCTCGAGGACTGCGGTCTGGAGGTGGAGAGCTTTACCGATCACCAGCAACTCGTCGATGCCGTTCGCGCCCAGCAGAACCACGAATGCCCGCTCAGCCTTGCCGTCCTGGGTATCAATGCTTGCCAGTTCGCGCCTGAGGCACTCGGCCAACTGATCCAGGCGCTCGACGGCTGCGGCTGCAAAGCCCTGGTGCTGTGCCCGACCACTGAGCTGGCGCTGTTCCACGAACGGCTCCCCGATGCCTATACCCAATTGCAGGCAAAACCAGCCTGCACGCGCAAACTGCACAAGGCGCTGGTCGAGTTGGTCAACCCGCAACGTACAAGCAAAGAGCCGGTCGTGCTCGCCGATACACGTCGCCCACATATTCTCTGCGTCGACGACAACCCGGCCAATCTGCTGCTGGTACAAACCCTGCTCGATGACCTCGGTGCCCAGGTCACGGCCGTGGACAGCGGCTATGCGGCGATAGAGGCCGTCCAGCAAGGCAGCTTCGACCTGGTCTTCATGGATGTGCAGATGCCAGGCATGGACGGTCGACAGGCGACCGAAGCGATTCGCCAGTGGGAAAACGAACAGGGTCGCAGCGCCACACCGATCATCGCCCTCACCGCCCACGCGCTGGCCAACGAGAAGCGCGCCCTGCTGCACAGTGGCATGGATGACTACCTGACCAAGCCGATCAACGAACGACAACTGGCCCAGGTGGTGCTCAAGTGGACGGGCCTCAACCTGCGCAACCAACCAAACCTCAGAGCGTCCCCAACCGCGCCGGCACCGTCACAAGTCAGGGTACTGGATGCCGAGGAAGGCCTGCGCCTGGCTGCCGGCAAAGCCGACCTGGCAGCGGATATGCTGAGCATGCTGCTGGCCGGACTGGCCGGCGACCGCCAGGCCATCCGCCAGGCACGTGATGCTGGCGAACGTTCCGCACTGATCGAGCGAGTGCATCGCCTGCACGGCGCCACGCGCTACTGCGGCGTACCGCAACTGCGTCTGGCTTGCCAGCGCAGCGAAACACTGCTCAAGCAGGACGACCCCGAAGCCCAGCGCGCGCTGGACGAGCTTGATGCGGCCATCGTGCGCCTGAGTGAAACAGCGGCCCAAACCTCCTGAGGAAGCGCCATGCGTATCTGCCTGTTCAGCAGTAAAAGCTACGACCGCGAGTCGTTTCTGGCCGCCAACGGCTCGACAGGCTGGCAACTGCAGTTTCATGAAGCCCGCCTGACCGTTGACAGTGCCGCACTGACCAAGGGCAGCCAAGCAATGAGGTCAAGGCCGGCGCGTGATAGCATGCCGGCTGATCCGGAGGACCCATGGCCGAACACGATTTCCGTTATTCCCTGCTCAACCCGCAACACACCCTCACCGAATGCCGCGCCCTGGCGCCAGGCCGCTATCAGGTCACCGGCAACGGCGGCTCGATCCAGGCCAATGACGTGCTGCTCGTCACTCTCAAGGGCAGCCGCGACCTGCACATGCGCCTGGACGTGGAGAAAGTCCGCCATCTGATCAATCCACCCGGGCAGTGGCTGGCCGTGTGCAAGGGGCCGCAGTTCAAGGAACTGGCCATTCATAACTGGCAGGTGAACTGCGACAGCTGCGGCAAACAGCTGGATTTCGAATTTGCCGTCGATGCAGCGCTCGGCAAGGCGGCACAAGCCCCGGCCGCCGAAGCCCGCATCGCCGAACTGGGCTGGCGCAACCACGCCGGTCGTCACCTATGCCGCACCTGCCAGGAGGCCTGAACCATGCACCGCGCCCTGCCCCTTGCCCTGCTCACTGCCGTGCTGACCGGCTGTGCCAGTGATGCACCACAACTGGAAACCGAACGCAGCTACCGGGTGGAATGGATTGGCGAACGGCCGTTGCTCGACCGCAGCCACCTGACCATCACCTTTGCAGCCGATGGCCGTGCCCACGGCAATGCTGGCTGCAACCACTGGTTCGCCGGCTACACGTTAAAGGGTGATGCACTTCGTTTCGAGACAGCCGGCAGCACCCGTAAGATGTGCGCACCAGCACTGATGGAACAGGAACAGCGTTTCCTGGCTGCGCTGACCGAGGTGAAGCGCTGGGACTTCAACGGCATCGGTCAGTTGCAACTGTGGCCAGCCAGCGGCAAGCCGATTCGCCTTTGGGCGGAGTGACACGACGCTCGCCCTACAGGATGCACACTGTCCTGTAGGAGCCGCGCCCCGCGGCGAATCGAGAGAACACCGCAAAAGCAAAAGCTTCGCCCCAGGGCGGCGCTCCTACGCGAATACCGCAGGTACAGCATCACCCTGGAGCGGCTTCAGCCGCGATAAAGCCTCGCCGCTGAAACGCCTACCACATTCACCACACGCACCATCCGTAGCCCAGATGCAATCCGGGTTCAGACTCAAGAACACCCCGGATTTCATCCGGGCTACGCAAACAGCTCCAACTGCTCCTGGCGCCCGCGCAGATCATGCAACCTGACGCCAACCCCGAGCAGGCGTACCGGCTTGTCGCCGCGCGCGAAGGCGGTGCTCAGCAATAGCCGGTAGCTGTCCAGATCGCGACTGGCACCTGCCTGCTCCAGCGTAGTCTGGGTGAAGTCATGGAACTTGACCTTGACGAAGGGTTTGTCCGGACGATAACTGTCGTCCAGGCGTTGCAGGCGGCCATTCATTTCCTCGAGCAGCGCCGGCAATTTGTCGAGACAGGCGTCCAGATCGGGCAAGTCCTGATCGTAGGTATGCTCCACGCTCAGTGACTGGCGACGGCTGTCCACCTTCACTGCGCGCTCATCGATGCCATGCGCCAGGCGCCACAGACGCTCGCCGAAACTGCCGAACTCACGCACCAGCGCCAGCTGGTTCCAGTGCCTCAGATCCAGACAGGTGCGAATGCCTAAGCGCGCCAGCTTGTCCGCCGTGACCTTACCGACGCCATGCAGCTTGTTGACCGGCAACTCGGCAACGAAATCGTCGACCTGATCCGGGGTAATCACGAACAGACCGTTGGGTTTGCGCCAGTCGCTGGCGATCTTGGCCAGGAACTTGTTGGGTGCCACGCCGGCCGATACGGTGATGTTCAGCTCCTGGGCCACGCGCCGACGAATTTCCTGGGCGATGCGCGTGGCGCTGCCGGAGCAATGCGGCGAGTCGCTGACATCGAGATAAGCCTCGTCCAGCGACAGCGGCTCGATCAGATCGGTGAACTGACGAAAGATACCGTGGATATCCCGCGAGACGCTGCGGTACACCTCGAAGCGCGGTTTGACGATCAACAGATCCGGGCACAGCTTGAGCGCATGCCGCGACGACATCGCCGAGCGCACACCGTAGGCGCGCGCCTCGTAATTGCAGGTGGCGATCACCCCCCGCCGCTCCGCCGAGCCGCCAACGGCCAGCGGCCGGTTGGCCAGGCTCGGATCGTCACGCATCTCGATGGCCGCGTAGAAACAATCGCAATCGACGTGGATGATCTTTCTTTGGCGGGTAAGCGGTTGATTATTCAATGGTTTCATCGGGACTTTCGGGTTTGATCCCCGCTTTGGCACCCGCTTTTTTATACGCTGCAAATGGCAGGCTGATGTCACTGAAGCATAGTGGTCGGCAAAGCTAATAGAGGATGATTGCAGTAGCTGAATTTAACAGCGACTGGAGCAATTACACTTAGAAACGATAGTCCCAGCCAATTGCAGGCCCCTGCAGAGTAGCGTCGAAGACAAAGTCTGATGAGGTGTAGTCAACCTCTAGTCTGCGGTAGGCCAGCAGAAGAGCGCTTTGATCCGTTAACTTGTAGCCAAGTGCGCCCATCAAGTCAGAGCTGAATCTAGAGCCTACATCGAAGCCACCAAACATGGCCCATCCGGTGAAATAGGTTCGTTCGCCAAGGTGGTAGGTGCCTTTTAGGCCAAGAACCGGATCCACCCAGCGTTCTTTATCACTGCCATCTACCGAAAACAGAGTGCCCAGGCTAACGCTTATATCGGTTTTTAAGCCCCAATAGCGGGCGCCACCCACAAGATCGATGTAGCCCCATTTGTCTTCGAAAGCCCGATACTGCCCTGCCAGCATGAAGGTGCTTGCACGAACCTTTGCATCCGCCTCTGCATCAATGCCAATAGCCGTGGGAATACTGCCCGACTCGCTGAGGCTGACATACAGTAAATCGCTGAAGACCCCGTAGCGCCCCAACCTTGCTTCGAATGCCAGCATGACGCCAGCGTCCAGGCCCTCCAGTACATCGCTAAAGCGCTTGCTGACATCTGCGCTGCGGCCAAATTTGCCCACCTCTCCTTCCAGACCGGCGCCCCATAGGTAAGGGGTGACGCGATAACGCCATTGGCTTTCATCAATGCGGTCATAGTCGGCGCTCTCATAAGCCGAGGCAGCTAGCGGCGTCAGTGCGGCCAGTAAGACGCCGATCACTCCATTCCGGAACATTCTGCTTTTCATTACGCGACCTGATACCAAGTTGATCAAGATGAAACCTGATTATGGGTTAAGGAGATTTTTGTAAATCTGACCGTTTTTGATGATCACGACAAAGTTTTTTGCGGGGTCCTTTATCAGAGCAAGGTCGGCAGTCGGGTCACCTTCAACCAACAACAGGTCTGCGAGTGCCCCTTCTTCAATAACACCAAGCGGCTTCTTGTATGGGTTGCGCTCGCCTGTCAGCGCGAGCAAGGCACCGTTGTTGCCGGTTGCAATCTGCAGCACTTCGCCAGGCGAGTACCAACGCTCCAGTGACGCCAGGCGGGCATTCTGCACTTCACCGTTATCACCCGAAAATAGAATGTCTGTACCGAACGCGACCTTGACGTTGTGCTTGCGTGCGAGTGCGTAAGCACGGTCAGTACCGGCTGCAACCATAAGCTGTTTAACCCGGCTAGGTCCCGTTTGTTTATTGGCGAGTTCGTTGTCCAGAAAGGGCTGCAGTGACCACCAGACACCTTTGGCGGCCATCAATTTCACCGTGTCTTCATCCACCAACTGGCCATGCTCGATGGCTTTGACGCCGGCTTCGATGGACATTTTTACCGCATGGCTGGTGTAAGCATGCACAGTAACGTATGTACCCCAATTTTCAGCCGCTACCACCGCGGTACGAATTTCTTCCGGCGTGTACTGAGTGGCATCCAACGGGTCATAAACGGAGGTTACGCCGCCGCCTGCCATGAGTTTGACCTGAGTGGCACCCAGCATCAGTTGCTCGCGCACACGGCGTAGAACTTCATTCGAGCCATCGGCAATCGCGGCTGTTCGCGTCTGTTCGGTATGACTGAGCGGGTCATTAGGTGCTCTGGGGATTTCGTGCGGAAGGCGGAAGTCACCATGCCCCCCCGTCTGTGAAATCATTGCACCGGAAGGAAATATCCGAGGCCCTGGGTACTGGCCTTCTTCAATAGCACGACGCAGACCTCGCACCGGCCCTCCCATATCGCGCACACTGGTGAACCCGCGCATCAGTGTTGCCTCGGCAACCTGGGCTGCCCGCAGGTTGGTGTAGCCAACCTCGCTGGTCATCGCATCGGTAAGGGACTGACCGACAAGCATCATGTGCCAATGGGCATCAATCAGCCCTGGCATGAGTGTTCGCCTCTCGCCGTCAATGAGTGTGAGCGATGCATTTTCAGGTGCAGGAAGTGCGGCTGCAGAAATGCCCTGAATCACATCATCAACAATCAGTACATTGACTGTTTTTTCAGCTCGCTTACTGCTTTTGCCGTCAAAGAGATGAACGTTGTTGATGAGGACGGCTGTTTCTGCGGCAATGGCCTGGGTCACCATTGCGCAGGCGATGATCAGAACTGAGGCAGGCTTGAGGATTTTATTCTTCATGCTGGGTACCAATTGATTGGCCCGGGAATGAGCTTGGCTATTTAACATCAGAAACGTAAGGCACCCAATGTGGCGCGCCTTTGAGCTTCAAACAGATTTTGGTGAACGCTCGAGTCAATTGATCACGGTAGCTGTCGCTGATGCCGTTCTTGCTCGCTATCCACTCCAACGCCGCTTCTTTGAACGTCGAACGATCTTCCTGCATCTGCCTGGCACGCACGCCATGCCGCACATGGGAGCGGTGCCGCCCCTGCTTGACCAGGCCACGGGCTATATCCCGCTCCGTCCCCTCGCCCTTCCGGGGAGAGAGTTAGGGCGAGCCGCGTTCGGCGAGGGGGAACTGACAGATTTGCGGTGTTTCCGACCCTCCCCCAGCCCCTCTCCACTGGGCGTGCCCCAATAAATGGGAGAGGGGAGCCAAACGTGTGCAACCTTGAGTGAACAGCATTGCGCTTGAATACCCGCGCTTATACCGATTGACCGAGCACACCAGCGCCTCCGCGAACTCAAACCATCCGAAGCCTGCGCCCCACGCGGATAGAACGAATGTGAAAAAGCCAGAGAGAATAAGCTGCACAGTCAACGTGGAGTATCGTGCGCACAATACCCCCCTAAGCCTTGTCCAGCCTGGCCTATGGCTCGAAAGTCCAACAGCTGTTTGATGCTAAGCACCTGAGTTGAAAACACTTTTCTTGCAATTAGCGGTTGACAGCCACGCTTCTGGCTGTAGAATGCCGACTCACAGACGCGGGATGGAGCAGTCTGGTAGCTCGTCGGGCTCATAACCCGAAGGTCGTAGGTTCAAATCCTGCTCCCGCAACCAGCTTCACAAAAAGGCCACTCATCGAGTGGCCTTTTTGCTTTTGCGAAAATTAACTTTTTCGATCAAAAGAAACAAATCGATTGACAAGACATTACGTAAGCGTAGAATTGCCGACGCGGGATGGAGCAGTCTGGTAGCTCGTCGGGCTCATAACCCGAAGGTCGTAGGT
>CAZIZA010000079.1:0-14102 GCA_964543555.1 uncultured Pseudomonas sp. | reverse complement strand
GCGTGCGAAGTCGGAGCGGAAGCTGGCGTTGCGTACGCGCACGTAGAGATCCTTGAGCGGACCGGTTTGCACCACGTACTTGAACTCGATGTCACGTTCCCATTCGCCGCCACGATCATCTGAGCCGGCAACACGAGCGTCATCACCACGGATGTAGCGGGTCATGAAGGTCAGGCCGGGGATGCCCATGCTGGCGAAGTTGTAATCGTAGCGAGCCTGCCAGGAGCGCTCGTCGGCGTTGGCGAAGTCATTGATCTGCACGAAGTTGACCAGGAACGGATCGCTGCCATCGATGTAGGCAAAGCCGGTGTCGCCGCTCATGTCCTGGAAGCCCAGGCCGAACTTGTGGCTGCCCAGGCCATAGCTGACCATGGCGTTGAAGGCCTGGTTGTCGACCTTGCCGGCGTTGGCCGCACCGCTGTCACGGCTGACGATATAACGCACGTCGCTGCTCAGGGTGCCGGCACCGACTTTATGGCTGCTGAGCAGGCCGAAGAAGTGCTGGCGATAGATATCATCCAGGTCGGCGAAGTAGTAACGACCGGTGAAACCAGGCGCGAACTTGTAATCGACGCCGGCCAGGTCGAGGTGGTCGGCTTCGATGCCGGAGGCGAAGCGGTTGTTCTTGGCGTTGAGCACCATCTCCTCGGAGTTGGTCGAGGCGCGGTCGATGACCTTGTCCAGGCGACCACCGGTGAAGGTCAGGCCTTCGAGTTCGGAGGAGGTCAGCAGACCGCCCTCGAATACCTGTGGCAGCAGACGGCTGTCGCTGGCCTTGACCACGGGCAGCTCGGGAACGTGCGAGCCATAGCGCAGTTCGGTAGAGGAAATCTTCACCTTGGCGGTGGCGCTCAGACGGCCGAATTCGTCAGGTGTGCCGCCATCATCCTGGACGGGCAGCAGGTCGGTTCCTGTACGGCCCTTGCCCGAGTCAAGCTTGATCCCCAGCAGGCCCATGGCATCCAGACCGAAGCCTACGGTGCCTTCGGTGTAGCCGGACTTGACGTCCAGCCAGAAAGCCTGGCCCCATTCTTCACGTTTGTTCTGCTGTTTTCGAGGTTGCGTATTTTCGCGGAAATCTCGATTGAGGTAGATATTGGTAGCGGTGAGACTGGCAGTGCTGTCTTCGATGAAGGCGGCGTTGGCGAGGGGGGCAGCGCCGGTAGCGGCGATGGCCAGGCAGAGCAGGCGGACAGGCGGCAAAGCCTGGCGTGAGGCTGCGAGCATCGTGTGGTCTCCATTCTTGTTCTTGTCGCGCACTGGCACCACTGCCAGGTCGCTTTAGCAGGTGGATCGAGCCACCCTGAAAAGATGCTATGAGGGCAAGCTTTCATCAGGCTTTCATGTGACAAGTTTTTTCAGGAGCGTTATAAGCGCTCGGTGCATGTGCAGTCCGATAAACTCAATGTTCTGGCAAATGGGCAATCCACAGTCGCTGCAGGAGCGCTAAACTGCGCGCCTCTCATGACGCGGTAGCTGGAGGTGGCGGTGCGGATTCTGCTGGTCGAAGACCATCCGCAGTTGGCGGAAAGCGTGGCTCAGGCGCTGAAGGGGGCTGGCTGGACGGTGGACGTGCTGCACGATGGCGTTGCCGCCGACCTGGCGCTTTCCAGTGAGGATTACGCACTGGCGATTCTCGATATCGGTCTGCCGCGTCTGGATGGCTTTGCTGTACTGGCGCGCTTGCGCGACCGTGGCCAGACGCTGCCGGTGCTGATGCTGACCGCCCGTGGTGAGGTCAAGGACCGTGTGCATGGCCTCAATCTCGGTGCCGATGATTACCTCGCCAAGCCTTTTGAACTCACCGAACTGGAGGCGCGGGTCAAGGCGCTGTTGCGGCGCAGCGTGCTCGGCGGTGAACAGGTGCAGCGTTGCGGTGAGCTGGCCTATGACCTGGGGGCGCGCCGCTTCACGTTATGTGGCGAGGCATTGAACCTCACTGCTCGTGAGCAGGCGGTGCTGGAGGCGATGATTGCCAGGCTGGGCAGGGTGATGAGCAAGGAACAACTGGCAGCTCAGGTGTTCGGCCTGGACGAGGATGCCAGCTCGGATGCCATCGAAATCTATATTCATCGTCTGCGCAAGAAACTTGAAGGGAGCGCGGTACGTATCGTCACCTTTCGCGGGCTTGGCTACTTGCTGGAGGCGGTCGGGGCATGAGTCGCGGGGTCAGCCTGCGTGGACGTTTGCTGCGCCGCCTGGCTCTGCTGTTGTCGATCATTTTGCTACTCAGCAGCTTCAGTGCTTACTGGAGTGCACGGCGTGCCGCCGATACAGCCTATGACCGAACGCTACTGGCCTCGGCGCGAGCAGTTGCAGATGGGCTGTACGCGGAAGATGGCCGGCTGCGCGTCAATATTCCCTATGTGGCGCTGGATACCTTTGCCTACGACAGCGCCGGGCGTATCTACTACCAGGTGCTCGATTTGCAGGGCAATCAGGTGTCCGGCTATGAGGATCTGCCGCCGGCACCGTCGGGCACGCCGCGTACCGATGATTATCCGGCACTGGCGCACTTCTACGATGCCTCGTATCGCAATCAGGGCGTGCGGGTGGTCAGCCTGCTGCAGCCGGTGAGCGAACCGCAGCTCAACGGCATGGCTGAAATTCGTGTGGCGGAGACTCAGGGCGCGCGTGAGCGCATGGCGCGGGAACTGTTGGTCGGTACCCTGTGGCGCATGGGGTTGCTGTCGGTCAGCGCCCTGCTGCTGGTGTGGCTGGCGGTGAATCTGGCGTTGCGGCCGCTGGAGGCATTACGCCGGGAAGTGGCGGAGCGAACCAGCGATGATTTGCAGCCGTTACCCGATAGTGGGCTGCCGCGCGAGGTGCTGCCGCTGGTGGAAACCCTGAACCAGTTCAACGAGCGGCTGCGCAGTCTGTTCGAGCGCCAATCTCAATTCATTGCCGATGCCGCGCATGAGTTGCGCACGCCGCTGGCAGCGCTCAAGGCGCGTATTACGCTCGGTTTGCGCGCCGAGCAGCCAGAGCAATGGCGTAGCACCCTCGAACAGGTAGCCTTGCAAGGAGATCGCCTGACGTCGCTGGCCAATCAGTTGCTCTCCCTGGCACGTATCGAGAGTGGCGCACGTGCAATCACGGAAGGCGGAGCGTTACGTATCGACCTCGCCCAGTTGGCGCGTGAGCTGGGGCTGGCCATGGCGCCACTGGCCCATGCGCGGGGTGTCTCGCTGGCTTTGGAGGCTGATCAGCCGGTGTGGATCGATGGTGAGCCCACATTACTCAATGAGTTGTTGAGCAATCTGCTGGATAACGCACTGGCCCATACGCCAGCCGGCGGTAACCTGATCATCCGCACTCGGACGCCGGCCATCCTCGAAGTCGAAGATGATGGCCCCGGCATCCCCGAAGCTGAACACGAGAAGGTTTTCGAGCGTTTCTACCGGCGTAGCAATCTGGGCAGTGGTGCGGGGCTTGGTCTGGCCATCGTGGGTGAGATTTGTCGTGCGCATCAGGCCTGCATCAGCTTGCATCAGGTGCGGCCACATGGTCTGCGGGTGCGCGTCGAGTTTCCGTCATCCGTTGATGAGATTTAGTTCACTGCCGGCGGCGCTGCATGCGTCAAGCAGGCTTGCGCCGCGCGGAGTGCAGGGGGGGTGTCATCCGTGGCCTGATGGGCTTACTGAAGCATGCTCATGGCTGTTTCCATGGCGGCAGACAGGTCTTCGTCGGCCTGCATGTCGACCAGTGGGTCCAGGCCGAGCTTGCTGAAGGCCGGGATTCGGCCCCAGTCCAGCTGAGTATAGGGATGTTCGCTGCCCAGGTAGCTCTGCAGCGTGGCGACCTGAACGATATCGACGTAATCGACCTTGGCCGAGTCGCGGCTAAAGTTCAGATACTGGCTCGGCACGATAGCGATCGGGTCGGGAAACTCCCAGGTACGCAGGATCTTGTCGCCGATGATCGGGTGAATCTGCTCGATCACGTGGTTGAGGCTGATGGAATCGGCCAGCAGCTCGTTGTGTTCTTCGGCATAGGTGAGAATCGGCAGCACGCCGATCTGGTGCACCAGGCCGGCTAGGGTGGCCTGGTCCGGCATCAGGCGGGTGTAGTGACGACACAGTACGTGGCAGATGCCGGCGATCTCGGTGCTTTTGTTCCACACTTCGCGCATCTTGCGGTCGACTACATCACTGGTGGCCTGGAACATCTGCTCCATGGCCAGGCCAGTGGCCAGGTTACAGGTGTAATTGATGCCGAGACGGCTGACGGCCATCTGCAGGTCGGTGATTTCCTTGTTGCTGCGCAGCAGCGGGCTGTTGACCACCTTGATGATGCGTGCGGTGAGGGCAGCATCGTTACCGATCACTTTGCTGATCTGCGGGATGCCCACGTCCGGGTCTTCGGCTGCCTCACGCACCCGCAGTGCAACTTCGGGCAGGGTGGGTAGTACCAGCTCATCGTTCTCGATGGCCTGGATCAGTTCCTGTTGGACTTTTTCGGCAAGCTTGCTCATTAAATAGCTCTCTTGGGCGATCCGCGTCGGCGCCCGTAAGTGAAGTCAGCGCTGGATTTCCTTATCGGCATCCAGCTGGTAAGGCAGGTCGAGCAAGTTCAGGGCTGGGCCCTCGCTGCTGCCCAGGTGGATGCGGCCGTCGTTCGCGGCATCTTCCTGAAGTACGGCGAGCAGTTCCACGGTATCGCCAGCTTTCGCAGCCAGAACCACCTCGCCAACGCTGGAGCCATGGACGGGCGAGAACAATTCGGCACCGACTGCCGGTCGTTCTGCGGTGACCAGGCGCAGACGCTTCAGGCGACGCTTGAGTTTGCCCAGATACTGCATGCGTGCAACGATTTCCTGGCCGGTGTAGCAGCCTTTCTTGAAGCTGACGCCGCCAAGGGCCTGCAGGTTGATCATCTGCGGGATGAACAGTTCGCGAGTCGCGCCGAACACCTGGCCTACCCCTGCCCGGACCTGTGCCAGCAACCAATCATTCAGAGGTGCTTGGGTGAGCCGTGCGGCCAGTTGGGCCTGTAGCTGTTGTGCATCTTCTGCTGGTGCCCAGAGTTCGGCACGGCCATCGCTCAGGCGCACGGCCAGCCATTTTCCGGCGTGGGTGATGGAGTCGCTGGCCATCCCCAGCTGCAAACCCAGTTCGCTCAGCGCGGCATCGCCTCCGGTCAGGCCGAAGCGCACCCAGGCGGAGCTTTCGTCGCTGAGCCTGGACTTGGAGAACACGGCATATTTCTGCAGGTCGGCCTGTTGCGACTCGACCAGCTCGCGCGCCATGGCCAGCAGGTAGCCGTCCTGCACCGGGACGATGCGAAAGCTTGAGAGCATGCGCCCCTTGGGCGTGCAGCGGGCGCCAAGGCTGGATTGGTTGTCATTCAGGTAATTGAGGTTGCAGGTCACTTGGCCCTGCAAAAATTTGGCGGCATCGACGCCACGTACGGCGAGCAGGCCTTCGTGATCGAGAAGGGTGAAGTAAGCGCTATCGGCCATGGTGCAAGTCGAATCACTGGATTGTGGTCAGGGGCGTCATCATAAGAGCAGCCGCAAGTCGCAAGCTACAGGCTTCAAGCAAAAGCCCGGAAAAAGCCCTTGTTCAACCTTGTCATGCAGGCTCACAGAGTGCCCTGCTTATGCCAGTGGCTGCTGTTATACTGCCGACCTCGTTCGAGGAGTCCGTTGCATGGTTGAGCAAAGTGAACTGAATCGCCTGTTCTGGCATAGCCGCCGTGGCATGCTTGAGCTTGACGTATTGCTGGTACCGTTCGTCCAGGAGGTCTACCCGACCCTGGATGCCGAGAATCAGGCGCGCTACCGCAAGCTGCTGGAGTGCGAGGATCAGGACATGTTCGGCTGGTTCATGCAGCGCGGTGAGCCCGAGGATGCCGACCTGCGTCATATCGTGCGCATGATCCTGGATCGTGTTCAGCCCAAGTGATGCCTTCGAGTGTCGTTGGCAGCCATCACGCTGGCTGCTGAGGCTCTATGTTTCGGTCCTTGTGCTGGCCTTGCTGGCACTCTGGCTCGCCGACATTCCCCTCTGGTCCACGCTGCTGTCACTCATGGCGTGCCTGGCGCATGCCGCCTGGGTGCTGCCGCGACATGTCCTACTGACTGCGCCGCAGGCCATTACTGGTTTACGCCGTGATGAGTCGGGTTGGCACCTTTATAGCGCGGCTGCTGGCTGGCAGGCGATACAACTACGTCGTGACAGTATGGCGTTGCCGCTGGCCGTCGTGCTGCGTTACCGCTTGCCTGGCCAGCGTTGCAATCGCGGGTTGTGCATCGCCCGTGACGCATTGGCGCCCGAGCAGCACAGGCGCCTGCGTTTGCGTCTGAAGTTCAGCCGGCGACGTTGGGCTGGGCCTGAGACGTCGGGGTCAGAATAGTGTCGTGGGCTTCGGCCAACTGCTCGGGGTAGTCGAGTGTGTAATGCAATCCACGGCTTTCACGGCGCTGCATGGCCGAGTTGATCATCAGCTCGGCGACCAGTGCGAGGTTGCGCAGTTCGATCAGGTCGCGGCTGACCTTGTAGTTGCTGTAGAACTCATCGATCTCGTCAAGCAGCAGGCGTACGCGATGTTGTGCGCGCTGCAAGCGTTTGTTGGTGCGCACGATGCCGACATAGTCCCACATGAAGCGCCGCAGCTCATCCCAGTTATGGGCGATGATCACATCCTCATCCGAGTCGGTTACCTGGCTGGCGTCCCAGCTCGGCAGGTTTGCCGGCATGTCGATGGTGTTCAGTTGTGCGGCAATATCGGCGCAGGCCGAGCGCGCATAGACGAAGCACTCAAGCAGTGAATTGCTGGCCATGCGATTGGCACCATGCAGGCCCGTGAAGCTGGTTTCGCCGATCGCATACAGGCCGGGCACGTCGGTGCGCCCGTGCTGATCGACCACCACCCCGCCGCAGGTGTAATGCGCAGCCGGCACCACCGGGATGGGCTGTTGGGTGATATCGATACCAAAGCCCAGGCAGCGTTCGTAAACGGTGGGGAAGTGGCTCTTGATGAACTCGGCCGGCTTGTGGCTGATGTCCAGGTAAACGCAGTCTATCCCCAGACGCTTCATTTCATGATCGATGGCGCGGGCAACGATATCGCGCGGTGCCAGCTCTGCGCGCTCATCGAAGCGCTGCATGAAGCGTTCGCCATTGGGCAGCTTGAGCAGGCCACCTTCACCGCGTACGGCTTCTGTGACCAGGAAGCTCTTGGCCTGCGGGTGATACAGGCAAGTGGGGTGGAACTGGTTGAACTCCAGGTTGCCGACGCGGCAGCCCGCACGCCAGGCCATGGCGATGCCGTCGCCGCAGGCGCCGTCTGGGTTGCTGGTGTAGAGGTAGACCTTGGCTGCACCGCCGGTGGCAAGAATTACGAAGCGCGCGCTGAAGGTGTCCACTTCGCCACGTGCCCGGTCGAGTACATAAGCCCCCAGGCAGCGCTCGCCATCCAGGCCGAGTTTGCGCTCGGTGATCAGGTCGACGGCGACGCGCTGCTCCAGCAGTTCTATGTTGGGTCGCTGTCTGGCCTGTTCCAGCAGTGTATTGAAAATGGCTGCGCCCGTGGCATCTGCTGCATGAATGATGCGTCTATGGCTGTGGCCACCTTCGCGGGTTAGGTGAAACTCAAAGCCGCCGTCTTCGCGTGCAGTCTCATCATCACGGGTAAAGGGCACGCCCTGGTCGATCAGCCACTCGATGGCCTCACGGCTGTGCTCAACGGTAAAGCGTACGGCGTCTTCACGGCACAGGCCGGCACCAGCTATGAGCGTGTCTGCTACGTGCGATTCAATTGTGTCGGTATCGTCCAGTACGGCGGCTACGCCGCCCTGAGCCCAGTACGTCGAGCCATTGGCCAGGTGGCCCTTGCTCAGTACCGCGATGCGCAGGTGGGCGGGTAGGGTGAGGGCGAGCGTAAGGCCGGCGGCGCCGCTGCCGATAACCAGTACATCGTGCTGGAAGTGTTGGCTCATGTCCGAGTTCCGCAAGTAAGCGAGCCCTAGTATATAGAGTGGGGCATCGGCACAATAGCTGGCTTATGACCGACTGCTGTGCCCAGGAACTTTTTTAGGCTCCACGGTTCCATAGAGGGTCGCCCATATAAGGGGGATTGCCTGCGCGTGCCTGTATCCGAATTCAGCAACGGGTGCGGAAATGAGCGGCGATAAGATTATTCGCACAAGCGGAGAGGTTCCGCTGGTGCTATTCCTGACAGAGAGCAAAAAACTCTGCAGGAAGCTTGCTTGGAGGGGAGAACTTTTGCGTAAGGCCCTAGTCTATCTGTGCAAGCTGGTTGGCTTTCGGCTGCAGGGCTCCTTCATGCGTCATGAGGAGAATCCATGCTAACCCAGGAAGACGATCAGCAGCTGGTCGAGCGAGTGCAGCGCGGTGATAAGCGCGCCTTCGATCTGTTGGTGCTGAAGTATCAGCACAAGATCCTTGGTTTGATCGTGCGCTTCGTGCACGACACGCACGAGGCTCAGGATGTTGCCCAGGAGGCGTTTGTAAAAGCTTATCGGGCGCTTGGAAACTTTCGCGGTGACAGCGCGTTCTATACATGGCTGTATCGCATCGCCATCAACACGGCGAAGAACTACCTGGTGTCGCGCGGTCGACGGCCGCCAGATAGTGATGTCAGCAGTGATGATGCGGAGTTCTATGATGGTGACCACGGCCTCAAGGACATCGAGTCGCCAGAGCGGGCATTGCTGAGAGATGAGATCGAGGCCACCGTGCATCGAACCATCGCCCAGTTGCCGGATGATCTGCGCACGGCTTTGACCTTGCGCGAATTTGAAGGCTTGAGTTACGAGGACATTGCCAATGTTATGCAATGTCCGGTAGGTACGGTGCGTTCGCGGATTTTTCGCGCGCGTGAGGCAATCGATAAGTCCCTGCAGCCCCTGTTGCAGGAAACCTAAGACAGCGGCGACAGCCAAGAGAGGACGCCATGAGTCGTGAAACCCTGCAGGAATCGCTGTCCGCGGTGATGGATAACGAAGCGGACGAACTGGAATTGCGGCGTGTACTGGCCGCTAGCGAGGGTGGTGAGTTGCGAGGAACCTGGTCGCGTTATCAGGTCGCGCGCGCAGCCATGCATCGTGAACTGCTGGTTCCGCAACTAGACATCGCATCGGCGGTTTCCGCCGCGTTGGCCGAAGAGGCTGCTCCGGTGCGTAAGGCGCCTATCTGGCGCAGCATCGGGCGAGTAGCTGTTGCTGCATCTGTGACTGTTGCGGTGCTGGCAGGTGTGCGTTTCTACAATCAGGATGATTTGGGTGGTGCGCAGCTGGCAGAGCGGAGTGCCTCTCCGGTCCTCTCCATGCCGCAAGTACAAGGGCCCGCTCTGCTCGCTGGCTACAGCGCGAATGAGGAGGCTGGTGAGCCTGCTCAGGTTGGAGCTGCCAGTTGGCATGAGCAGCGTCTGCCCAGCTATCTGCTCCAGCATGCGCAGGAAGCTGTCAATGGCACGGGTGAAACCGCTCTGCCTTATGCTCGGGCTGCGAGTTTGGAAAACCGCTAAGCGCTAGGGAGCCTCATGCGCGCGATTCCCCTCTACGTTCTTGGTGGCTTGCTGGCATTGCCGGTGCAAGCCTCCGATGTGCAGGATTGGCTCAGTCGCCTCGCTGTGGCTGAGCGTCAGCAAAGCTTTCAGGGTACGTTCATCTATGAGCGCAATGGGAGCTTCTCTACTCATGCTGTCTGGCATCGGGTGGATGAGGAGGGTAAGGTTCGCGAGCGCCTTCTGCAGCTCGACGGCCCTGCTCAGGAAGTGGTCAAAGTCGATGGTCAGGCGCAATGCGTAACGGGTGCATTGGCCGATCAGGTCAGCGACGGTCAGGCCTGGCCTGCACGTCAGCTTGATGCCGAGCAGTTAGGTAACTGGTACGACATGCGTATCGCCGGGCAGTCAAGGATTGCCAATCGTCCGGCGGCTGTTCTGGTTTTGACACCCAAGGATCAGCATCGGTACGGCTTTGAGCTGCATTTGGATCGAGAGACCGGTCTGCCGCTGAAGTCGCTGCTGCTGAACGAACGTGGCCAACTCCTCGAACGTTTCCAGTTTACACAATTGGACGTTACCGCACCGGTTGCGGATGCCATGCAGCCGAGTTCGAGTTGCAGGCCTGTGCGCCTCAATCCGGCGGACAATCTGGCCGAAGGCACCTGGCGTGCGGACTGGTTGCCGCCAGGTTTCGTCCTCAATACCGCGCAGTTGCGTCGTATTGCACCGGCTGACGCTCCTGTCACCTACCTGATGTACGGTGATGGCTTGGCGCGGTTCTCGGTTTTCATCGAGCCTTTGCAAGGTCCGGGTGCTGAAGATGGTCGCAGCCAGTTGGGCCCAACCGTTGCCGTTTCCAGACGCATGAGCACTGATTCTGGTGATGTGATGATTACTGTCGTGGGTGAAATTCCTTTGGGTACTGCCGAGCGGATTGCGCTATCCCTGCGTGCCGGAGTGCCTGAACAGGCTAGCCAATGATTGAAGAACAGGGGCGTGTCGTGGCGCTCGAGCCAGGCGCCGTCTGGGTCGAGACCCTGCGCAAGAGCACCTGTTCCAGTTGTTCGGCCAATGCAGCCTGTGGTCAGGGATTGATGGATCGGCTCGGTGTGGAGCGTCAGCGTGGCTATGTTCGTGCGCTGACTCAGGCACAGCTGGCTGTTGGTGATACCGTGGTGATTGGCGTGCGCGAAGATTTGCTGGTGCGCAGCGCTGTCCTTGTCTATCTGCTTCCTCTTTTGGGTTTGTTTGCTGCCGCACTGGTGGCGAACGGTTTGGCCCTGCCTGAGCCGTTGGTGATTGTCGCGGGCTTGAGTGGTTTTTGTGTCTGTTGGCTGCTGGTTCGCTGGCGAGCCGCCCGCGTTGCCGGGAGCCCTGCCTTGCAACCCGTTGTCCTACGTACGCTGTTGGTGCCTGCGCCGGTGGCGTGTTGAGTGTGTTCTAGCTTTACACCTGGAGTCGTTC
Organism: uncultured Pseudomonas sp.; assembly: GCA_964543555.1. Taxonomy (GTDB): domain Bacteria; phylum Pseudomonadota; class Gammaproteobacteria; order Pseudomonadales; family Pseudomonadaceae; genus Aquipseudomonas. The sequence goes on along the minus strand of CAZIZA010000079.1, from coordinate 3,164 downwards.
GATGAGAAAACTCAAGTCCATTGCGCCATTGCTGGCGGTTGCCTTGCTGTGGGGGCAGAGTCTGATTGCGCAAGCCAGTCTTCCTGATTTTACCGAGCTGGTCGAAGAAGCGTCGCCTGCGGTGGTCAATATCAGCACCCGGCAAAAGATGCCGGAGCGCGCTGTAGCTGCTCACCCGGGGCTGCCGGATCTCGAGGGCTTGCCGCCGATGTTCCGGGAGTTCTTCGAGCGCAGTATCCCGCAGGCGCCACGTAATCCGGGCGGTCGTCAGCGCGAGGCGCAGTCGCTGGGTTCCGGCTTCATCATCTCGCCGGATGGCTACATCATGACCAACAATCATGTCGTCGCCGATGCCGATGAGATCATTGTGCGCCTGTCTGATCGTAGCGAGTTGGAGGCCAAGTTGATCGGTGCTGATCCGCGCAGCGACGTGGCGCTGCTCAAGGTTGATGCCAAGGATTTGCCAGTGGTGCGCCTGGGTAAGGCCGATGAGCTGAAGGTGGGCGAGTGGGTGCTGGCTATCGGTTCGCCATTTGGTTTTGATCATTCGGTCACGGCCGGCATCGTCAGTGCCAAGGGTCGCAATTTACCGAGCGACAGCTATGTCCCGTTCATCCAGACCGACGTGGCGATCAACCCGGGTAACTCGGGTGGTCCGCTGTTCAACCTGAAGGGTGAGGTAGTTGGTATCAACTCGCAGATCTTCACTCGCTCCGGTGGTTTCATGGGGCTGTCCTTCGCCATTCCGATGGAAGTGGCCATGCAGGTGGCTGACCAGCTCAAGGCTGACGGTAAAGTCACGCGCGGTTGGCTGGGTGTGGTGATTCAGGAAGTGAACAAGGATCTGGCCGAGTCCTTCGGTCTGGATAAACCTGCTGGTGCGTTGGTGGCGCAGGTGCTTGAAGAAGGGCCGGCGAGCAAGGGTGGCTTGCAGGTAGGGGATGTGATCCTCAGTCTCAATGGTAAGCCTATCGTTATGTCGGCGGATTTGCCGCATCAGGTCGGCGGCCTGAAGCCGGGTGAGAAAGCCGAGCTGGACGTGGTGCGTGATGGTTCGCGCAAAAAGCTCGTTGTCACCATTGGTACGCTGCCGGAAGAAGGGCAGGAGCTGGCGTCGTCGGGCTCCACTCAGGGGGGCGAGCGGAGCAGCAACCGCCTTGGTGTCAGTGTCGTCGAGTTGACTGCCGAGCAGAAGAAAGGCCTCGACCTCAAGGGCGGCGTAGTAATCAAGGAAGTGCTGGGTGGTCCGGCTGCGATGATCGGCCTGCGTCCCGGTGATGTGATCACGCACCTGAACAATGAATCCATCGATTCCACCAGCACCTTCGCCAAAGTAGCCGAGGGGTTGCCAAAGAATCGTTCGGTGTCCATGCGTGTGCTGCGTCAGGGGCGTGCCAGCTTCATCACCTTCAAGTTGGCTGAGTAATACGCAGCCATCTCTCAAGGGCGCTCTCGGGCGCCCTTTTGCGTCTCGGCGTCAGTGCCGAGCAGGCGTGACGCGGTCATGAGGGATCGGGTACAATCCCCGGCTATTTTCGGCAAGCGTCTTGCCCGTGCCTTCTTCGAGTGTTGATCTGTGAGTGACCTGAGTCATATCCGCAATTTTTCCATCATTGCCCACATTGACCACGGCAAGTCCACCCTGGCTGACCGTTTCATCCAGATGTGCGGCGGCCTCACTGCACGTGAAATGGAGGCGCAGGTTCTGGACTCCATGGATCTGGAACGTGAGCGCGGCATCACCATCAAGGCTCACAGCGTCACGCTCCATTACAAGGCGCAGGACGGCAAGACCTATCAGCTGAACTTCATCGATACGCCCGGCCACGTGGACTTCACCTACGAAGTGTCGCGCTCGCTGGCGGCATGCGAAGGTGCGTTGCTGGTAGTCGATGCCGGCCAGGGTGTCGAGGCGCAATCGGTTGCCAACTGCTACACCGCCATCGAGCAGGGGCTTGAAGTGATGCCCGTGCTGAACAAGATGGACCTGCCGCAGGCCGACCCGGATCGTGTCAAGGACGAGATCGAGAAGATCATCGGCATCGATGCGACCGATGCCGTGGCCTGCAGCGCCAAGAGTGGCATGGGCGTGGACGAGGTACTCGAACGTCTGGTGCAGACTATCCCGGCGCCGACCGGCGAGATCGATGCACCGCTGCAGGCGCTGATCATCGACTCCTGGTTCGATAACTATCTGGGCGTGGTCTCGCTGGTGCGCGTGCGTCAGGGCCGGGTGAAGAAGGGCGACAAGATTCTGGTCAAGTCGACCGGCAAGGTACACCTGGTCGACAGCGTCGGTGTCTTCACCCCTAAACACACCGCCACCGCCGATCTAAAGGCCGGTGAAGTGGGCTTCATCATCGCCAGTATCAAGGACATTCACGGTGCCCCGGTGGGTGACACCCTGACCCTGTCTTCGACGCCCGAAGTCGAAGTGCTGCCTGGCTTCAAGAAGATCCAGCCGCAGGTTTATGCCGGTCTGTTCCCGGTCAGCTCCGATGACTTCGAGGACTTCCGTGATGCCCTGCAGAAGCTGACCCTCAACGATTCGTCGCTGCAGTACGCGCCGGAGAGCTCCGACGCGCTGGGCTTTGGTTTCCGCTGTGGCTTCCTCGGCATGCTGCACATGGAGATCATCCAGGAGCGCCTGGAGCGTGAATACGACCTGGACCTGATCACCACCGCGCCGAGCGTGATCTACGAGCTGGAGCTCAAGACCGGCGAAACCATCACCGTCGATAACCCGTCCAAGTTGCCGGACGTTTCCGCTGTCGCCGATTTCCGCGAGCCCATCGTCACCGCCACCATCCTGGTGCCGCAAGAGCACCTGGGTAACGTCATCACCCTGTGCATCGAGAAGCGCGGTGTGCAGCGCGACATGCAATTCCTCGGCTCGCAGGTTCAGGTGCGCTACGACCTGCCGATGAACGAAGTGGTGCTGGACTTCTTCGACCGTCTGAAGTCGACCAGCCGGGGTTATGCCTCGCTGGACTATCATTTCGACCGCTATCAGTCGGCCAATCTGGTCAAGCTGGACGTGCTGATCAACGGCGACAAGGTGGACGCGCTGGCCTTGATCGTGCACCGTGATAACGCGGCCTATAAAGGGCGTGCGTTGACCGAGAAGATGAAGGAACTGATTCCCCGGCAGATGTTCGATGTGG
>CAZIZA010000078.1:0-14162 GCA_964543555.1 uncultured Pseudomonas sp. | reverse complement strand
TCTCCAGCAACTGCGGCGCCAGTTCCATGTCCGCAACCATGCCGGGGGTCGCCGGGCCTAGCGCGATGCCCGCCAAGAGATAACCCACCAACGCCGGCAGCTTCAGCTTCTCCGCGATAAAACCGAAGATCAGAGCCAGACCGAAGCCCCCGGCCAACATGGTGATGAGAGATATGTTGTGCTCCATCGCACCTCCTGTTTGCGTGAGTTTTCCTATCGCAACATCTGTGCTGCGACCATATATACCCCAATAGAATAAGAAACAAATCTTATATCACGCTTTCATTTTTCCTACTTTCCCAGTCAGCTACTGGTTCAGCAAGCGTTGTGCAACGTACCCGTTGGATACCTACAAAGCCCGGAATAGACGCGAATGACCGGCATGTACCATTCATCGGAAGAACCCCGCGCTAGCGAGCCCGCCGCAAATTCGGCAACCTGAATGCAAGCAAGACGAGGAGCCCAGCCATGAGCAAGAATCTACTGATCACCGGTGCCAGCCGCGGCATCGGTCGCGCTACTGCCCTGCTGGCCGCTGCGGGCGGCTGGACGGTCGGGGTCAACTACCGCAGTGACCGCGCCGCCGCCGATGAGGTGGTGGAGCAGATCGCAGCCATGGGCGGCAAAGCCGTCGCCCTGCCTGGCGATGTGGCCAATGAGGAGGATGTACAGCGCCTGTTCGAGGCTATGGACAAGCTCGGCTCGCTGCACGGCCTGGTGGTCAATGCCGGCATCGTCGCCCCGCCCATGCCGCTGCTGGAAATGAGCGGCGAGCGCCTGCAGCGGATGTTCGACGTCAATGTGCTGGGCAGCTACCTGACTGCTCGCGAAGGCGCCCGGCGCATGGCCCGTAGTCGCGGCGGCGAGGGTGGCTCGATGGTGCTGGTGTCGTCGGTGGCCGCCAGTCTTGGCGCGCCCTTCGAATACGTCGACTACGCCGGCGCCAAAGGCGCGATGGACGTGCTGACCCGCGGCCTGGCCAAGGAGTTGGGCGGCGAAGGCGTGCGGGTCAACGCCGTGCGCCCGGGGCTGATCGATACCGAGATTCACGCCAGCGGCGGCCAGCCGGACCGTGCCGAGCGCCTGGGCAAGGCGACACCGTTGGGCCGCGCCGGGCGTGCCGAGGAAGTCGCCGAAGCCATTGTCTGGCTGCTCGATGACAAGGCCAGCTACACCACTGGCGCGCTGATCGATATTGCCGGCGGGCGTTGAGGCGATACCGAGCCCGGTGCGCTATGCGCACCGCTAGCAACCCAGACGAATTTCCGGGTGCTCAATCCCAGCGCGGCGCGAAGCCTGGGTTGGCAACGCGCTCACCACGCTCCAGCGCCTCGATTGCCGCCATGTCTTCGGTGCTCAAACGCAGCTCGGCAGCGCCCAGATTGGCCGCCAGATTCTCGCGCTTGGTCGAGGACGGAATCACCGCATAGCCCTGCTGCAGCGACCAGGCCAGGGCGACCTGCGCCGGGCTGACGCCATGGCTAGCGGCGATGCGCTGGATTACCGGCTCGGCCAACACCTTGCCGTAGGCCAGCGGCATGTAGGCGGTGAGGTGAATACCCTGCTGCCGGGCGAATTCCACCAGCCTGCGGTTCTGCAACAGCGGATGGATTTCCACCTGGTTGGTAGCGATTTCGTCCACCCCCACGGCATCGATGGCCTCGCGCAAATGAGCGATGGTGAAGTTGGACACACCAATCGCTGCCGTCAGCCCCTGACGCTTGGCCTCGAGTAGCTCGCCCAGGTACTGCGCAACGGGGATCTCATCATCCGGCGACGGCCAGTGGATCAACGTCAGGTCGACCCGCTCCAGGCCGAGACGCTGCAGGCTCTCCTGCAAGCTGGCGATCACCCGGCCGCTGCCGAGGTTCTCGGTCCAGATCTTGGTGGTGACGAACAGCTCGTCGCGCGCCACGCCACTGTCTGCGATGGCCTGGCCGACCGCTGCCTCGTTGCCGTAGATCTGTGCCGTGTCGATATGCCGGTAACCCAGCTCCAGGCCGATGCGTACCGAGTCGATGGCGACCTGCTCCTTGAGGCGGAAGGTACCGAGACCAAAGGCGGGAATGAATTTCATAACGAATGTCCTCATCGGGTCGTGAATGATCGATCAGCAGACCGACGCCGCAACTGAATGGTTCGGCCTGACTCAGCGGATAAAAGTTGCAGGCCCACGGCAAAGGGCGGACCGCAGACAGGCTTGCCGGGTAGCATTATCCGCGCCAGACTCATGCGGAAAAACTCAGTAAGCCAGCAAACACCTTTGACTGAAGATCAACAATGAAGACCAGCCTGGAAGAAATGCTCGCCTTCGTCAGCGTGGTCGACTGCGGCTCGATCAGCGCCGCCGCCGAGCAGCTCGAACAAACCGCGTCCGGTGTCAGCCGTGCCCTCAGCCGGCTGGAGGAAAAACTCGCCGTCACCTTGCTACGCCGCACCACCCGGCGCCTGGAGCTGACCGAGGAGGGCGAAGTGTTCCTGGCCCAGGCGCGGCGCATTCTCGCCAGTGTCGAGGACGCCGAGGAGCAGATGACCCTGCGCCGCCAGGCACCGGCCGGGCGCTTGCGCATCAACACCGCCTCGCCCTTCATGCTGCACGTGATCGTGCCGCTGATCGGTGAATTTCGTGCGCTCTATCCTCAGATCGAACTGGAGCTGTACAGCGACGACCGCATCATCGACCTGCTGGAACGCCGCACCGACCTGGCCATTCGCATCGGCAACCTGCCGGACTCCAGCCTGCACGCCCGACCGCTGTGTCACAGCCGCCGCCGCGTATTGGCCAGCCCCGACTATCTGCGCCAACACGGCCACCCGGCGCGCACCGAAGACCTGGCCGGACACAGCCTGATCGGCTTCACCGAGCCGGACAGCCTCAACGAATGGCCGCTACGCCATGCCCTCGGTGAGCGCTGGCGTATCGCCCCGAGCCTGCGGGCCTCAAGTGGCGATACGATTCTTGAACTGGCCCTGGCCGGCGAAGGCCTGGTGTGTCTGTCGGACTTCATGACCGAAGCCGCCCGCGCCAGTGGCGCACTGGTGGAAGTGCTGGTCGAGCAACGCGTGGAAGTACGTCAGCCGATCAACGCGGTGTACTACCGCAATACCGCGCTGGCGTCGCGCATCACCTGCTTTCTCGATTTTCTCAGCGAGCGGCTGGGCTGTCCGAGCTGAAGCACACCACGGCTGAGGAAAATCGACCGTAGCCCGGATGCAATCCGGGGGAACAGTCACAAACCCCTGGATCGCATCCGGGCTACACAACAAATACAACGAAAAAGGGCGACTCAATGAGTCGCCCTTTTTGCATCATCAGCCTGCGGTCACTGCGCGGCCTGCAGGCTCCACTCGGCCAGCTTCTGCTGCTTGTAGCTGAGCGCGGCAGCCGGCACTGGGGTGATCTTGCCAGTCTCCATCCAGCGCTTGAGGCGGTTGGCGTCGGCCATATGGGTGTACTTGCCGAACGCGCCGAGCACCACGAAGGCCACCGGACGGTTGGCGATGGTGGTGGCCATCACCAGGCAGCGACCGGCGGCATTGGTGAAGCCGGTCTTGCTCAGGTTGATGTTCCAGTCCGCTTTGCGCACCAGGGCGTTGGTGTTGCGAAAGCCCAGGGTGTAGTTGGGCTTGCGGAACGCCACGGTGGCCTCGGAGTCGGTGCTGAACTGGTGGATCAGCGGATACTGGTTGGCCGCCTTGACCATCAGCGCCAGGTCACGCGCCGTGGCGACGTTCAGCTCGGACAGGCCGGTGGGCTCGACGAAATGGCTGTTGCGCATGCCCAGTGCCCTGGCCTTGGCATTCATCGCCGCAACGAAGGCGCCATGGCCGCCCGGGTAATGGTGCGCAAGGCTGGCGGCGGCGCGGTTCTCCGAAGACATCAGCGCCAGGTGCAGCATCTCGCGCCGGCTGATCTCGCTGCCGATACGCACGCGGGAGAACACGCCCTGCATTTCCTGGGTATCGCGGATGGTGATCGGCAGCATCTCGTCGAGCGGCAGCTTGGCATCGAGTACGACCATGGCGGTCATCAGCTTGGTGACCGAAGCAACTGGCAGGCGCAGGTCCGGATTGCTGGAGTACAGCTCCTGCCCGGTCTTCAGATCAATCAGCAAGGCACTGCCAGCCGCCAGCTCCTGCTTGGGTTGGGCCGGCGCGGCCTGGAGGTTCGAAACAACAAGGCCGCCGCAGAGCAGCAGGCCCAAAATCGAATGACGGAGTTTCACGGTTCACTTCACCGGTTGGAGTGTGGGAGCCGCTGGCAGGTGCTAAAACGACCGGCTAGAGCGGCGGCGACCAGTATAGAGACTCATGTCTCGCTGTTGCAGTATGGCCCGATCAAACGGTTATTACTGGTCAATCCTGCCCGGCCTGCAACGCGTCGACGACATGGGCCGTCTGGCCTCTATCGTGGCGCAAGCCGATCCTGGCGGGCGCGACGGCTCAGCCATGTCGTTTACACTTGATGCTCCTGAACGAAATCAACCCGTCATCCATGCCGTTACCCGACCTTCAGACGCTGTTGCCCTTCCTGCGCTGGCTGCCCGGCCTTCGCCGCCGCACCCTTGGCAACGACCTGCTGGTGGGCCTGACCGGCGCCATCCTGGCCCTGCCGCAATCGCTGGCCTATGCGTTGATTGCCGGCCTGCCGGCCGAATACGGTCTGTATGCGGCCATCGTTCCGGTGATCATCGCCTGCCTGTGGGGCTCGTCCTGGCACCTGATCTGTGGGCCGACAGCAGCCATCTCCATCGTCCTGTTCACCAGCGTCAGTCCCATGGCGCGCATCGGCAGCGACGAATTCATCGCGCTGATTCTGCTGCTGACCTTTCTCGCCGGGCTGTTCCAGTGGCTGCTCGGCCTGCTGCGCTTCGGTGCCCTGGTGAACTTCGTCTCGCAATCGGTGGTGCTTGGTTTCACCCTGGGCGCGGCACTGGTGATCGCCATCGGTCAGATGCCCAACCTGCTTGGCGTCGAAGTGGCCAGCCAACCCACGGCGCTGGCCAGCCTGCTGCAGGTTGGCCGGCACCTGCCCGAGGCGCACTGGCCCAGCCTGGCCCTCGCGGTGGTTACCCTGCTGCTCAGTCTGGTCGTGCGTGAATGCTGGCCAAGGGCGCCTGCACTGCTGATCGGCCTGGTGTGTGGCAGCCTGCTGGCCGGGTTACTGCCCGCGCGGTTTGCCGCTGACATTGCCCTGGTGGCGCCGTTTCAAGGTGGTTTGCCGCCGTTGACCCTGCTGAGCTTCGACCTCGACGATGTATTGCGCCTGTTACCGGCAGCGGTGGCCTGCGGCATGCTCGGGCTGGTCACCAGCTTGTCCATCGCCCGCGCGCTGGCGGTGAAATCGCACCAGTTCCTCGATGCCAACCAGGAGGTGCGCGCCCAGGGGCTGTCGAACATGATCGGACCGTGGTTCTCCGGCTCGCTGTCGGCCGGCTCCTTCACCCGCTCGGCGCTGAATCTGCAGGCCGGCGCACGCACGCCGCTGGCCGGGGTGTTCTCAGCCCTGCTGGTGGCACTGTTCGCGGTGTTCGGAGCGACGCTGCTGACGCATATTCCGCTGCCGGTGATGGCTGCCGGCATCCTGCTGATTTGCTGGGGCCTGGTGGATCTGCCGGCGATCAGGGCGCTGCGCCGCGTCAGCCGCTCGGAATTCGTCGTGATGCTGCTGACCTTCGCCGCCTCCCTGGTACTGGAGCTGCAGACGGCGATCTATGCCGGCGTGCTGGCGTCGCTGTTTTTCTACCTCAAGCGCACCTCGCAGCCGCGCGTGCGCCTGTGGCGCGATGGTGAGGATGAGGTGCTGCGTATTGACGGCTCGATCTTCTTCGGTGCCTGCCAGTACATCCAGCAACTGCTGCAGCGCAGCCGTGGTCGGCGCCTGGTGATCGATGCGCGGCACATCAACTTCATCGACTATGCCGGGGTGGAGATGTTGCATCAGGAGGCGCGCCGCCTTAAGACGCTCAATCGCAGCCTGGTGCTGCGTCAGGCGCGGCCGCAGGTAATGGAGGAAATCCTCAAGCTTGAGGGTGCCGAGCACTGTCCGATCACATTCGAAGAGTGAGTCCGGCCCCGGCAATGGCCTGCCAGAGGGGTACGAAAAGTCGTCGAGCGCAGGCGCTTTTCGTGCAGCGCCTAACGCTACTCGCGAAAGAATTCCCCAGGTGTTGTGCCGAAATGGCGGCGAAAGGCGGCGATAAAAGCCGATAGCGAGTCGTAGCCGCAGGCCAGCGCCACGTCGGTGACGCGCTCGCCCTGTTCCAGCGGGGTCAGCGCATCGAGCAGGCGCTGGCGCTGGCGCCAGGCGCGAAAGCTCAGGCCGGTTTCGCGCAGGAACAGCCGACTCAGGGTCTTTTCCGAGACGCCCAGGCGCTCCCCCCATGCACTCAGGCCGAGTTGGCGCAGGTTGGCATGCTCCAACCCCTGACAGACTTCGCGCAGACGTGTGTCTTGCGGCAGAGGCAGCATCAATGCCACTTCCGGTGCCGCCTGCAGCTCATCGAGCAGCACCGCAGCCAGGCGGCCCGGCGCGCCCTGCTCGTCATACTCGGCCGGCAGGGCGCTGAAGCGGCGGATCAGTTCGCGTAGCAGCGGGCTGACCGCCAGCACGCGGCACTCGTCCGGCCCCCAGGGCACGGCGCTGCCGTCGATATAGAGGCTGCGCATTTCGGTGCGGGGTGAACTGAAGACCCGATGTTCGACCCCCGCCGGCACCCAGACCGCGCGCTGTGGCGGGGCGACGAAGCGGGCGCCGGCAGTCTGTACCTCGAGAACGCCGGCGATGGCATAGGACAGCTGCACCCAGGGATGGGTGTGACGAAAGGTCAGCGCACGGTTGGTCAGCGACTCGACACGGCCATAGAGCGGCCTGGGCAGGCTGGGTAGCTCGGGTAGGCTGCGGTAGACGGTGGCAGGATGTCTGTTTGTCGACACTTGCTGGCTCTTTGGCGTTAGCCGGAAATTTTCGACGACGATAGTCTGCCCCCTCCTGTATCGCAAGTCCGAGATTTGACATGTTCCTGCGCCGCCTGCTGCCCGACAATTTCACCCTGACTCTGCTCGCCGTTGTGCTCGCCGCCACGCTGCTACCCGCCAGCGGCCAGGTTGCGACGATCTTTGAGTGGATCACCAACCTGGCCATCGCCCTGCTGTTCTTCATGCATGGTGCCAAACTGTCGCGTCAGGCGATTCTGGCTGGCGCCGGGCACTGGCGTTTGCACCTGCTGGTGTTCGCTTGCACCTTCATCCTCTTTCCGCTGCTGGGTCTGGCACTGCGTCCGCTGCTGGAGCCGTTGCTGGGCAAAGAGTTGTACCTGGGCATGCTCTACCTGTGCGTCTTGCCAGCCACCGTGCAGTCGGCCATCGCCTTCACTTCGCTGGCGCGCGGCAATATCCCGGCGGCGATCTGCAGTGCTGCAGCCTCCAGCCTGCTCGGTATCTTCGTCACCCCATTCCTGGTCGCCTTGCTGATGGGCGTGCAGGGCGACAACGGCTCAACCCTCGATGCCATCGGCAAGATCAGCCTGCAACTGCTGCTGCCCTTCGTGCTCGGCCAGATCGCTCAGCGCTGGATTGGCGGCTGGGTCAACCAGAACAAGAGCTGGTTGAAATACGTCGACCAGAGCTCGATCCTGCTGGTGGTCTACACCGCCTTCAGTGCGGCGGTAATCGGCGGTCTGTGGCAGCAGGTGCCGCTCATCACCCTGTTGGCCGTGACCTTCGCCTGCTGCCTGTTGCTGGCCCTGGCTCTGGTGCTGACTCATCTGCTGGGCAAGTGGCTGGGTTTCAGCCTGGAGGATCGCATCACCATCCTGTTCTGCGGCTCGAAGAAGAGCCTGGCTACCGGCGTACCCATGGCCCAGGTGCTGTTCGCCAGTAGCAGCATCGGTGTGCTGATCCTGCCGCTGATGTTGTTTCACCAGATTCAGCTGATGGTTTGCGCGGTGCTGGCGCAGCGTTATGCCAAGCGTGAGGAAGCCCCGCAGGTCGCGACCGTCTGATCGGCTATCGCGATGGAAGGTGCTTGCTCGGGCTGTAAATAACTGTATTTTTATACAGTATATTTTGGAGCCCGAGCATGCCTGTCAGCCTGCCGCCACGTGGTCGTGGTAGCGCCAGCAATCCACATAACCGCTATGCGCCGACCCGTTCGGAGCAGGCAGACGACGGCTGGTATCAGGACGCAACCCCGCCCAGTCGCGCCACCGAAGTGCGCAAGGAGCAGGCGAAGACGGCGATCACCCGCAACAGCTCACCGGACGTCGGTTTCGATCGCTCGGTGAATCCTTACAGGGGATGCGAGCATGGCTGTATCTATTGCTTCGCCCGTCCCACGCATGCCTACTGGGACCTGTCGCCGGGCATCGACTTCGAAACCCGCCTGATCGCCAAGACCAACCTGGCCGAGCGTCTGGAAGAGCAATTGCAGAAACCCGGCTACGTGCCCCAGCCCATCGCCCTGGGCATCAATACCGATGCTTACCAGCCCATCGAGCGCGAACAGCGTCTGACCCGTCAGGTGCTGGAGATCCTGCTGCGCTACAGGCACCCGCTGAGCATCATCACCAAGGGTGCTCTGATCCTGCGCGACCTCGATCTGCTCACGGAGTTGGCCAGGCATGACCTGGTCAGCGTGGCATTCAGCCTGACCACTTTGGACGATGAGCTAAAACGCATCATGGAGCCACGCACGGCCGCTCCAGCGGCGCGTCTGCGTGCCATGCGTACCTTGCATGAAGCCGGGGTGCCGGTCAGCGTGATGTGTGCGCCGATGATTCCGATGATCAATGACATGGAGCTGGAGGCACTGCTCGAAGCCGCGGCCGAAGCGGGAGCGCACTCGGCTGGCTACGTGCTGTTGCGTCTGCCGCTGGAGATTGCCGAGCTGTTCGAGCAATGGCTGCAGGTGCATTTTCCTGAACGCGTAGAACACGTGATGAGCCTGATTCGCCAGAGCCGTGGCGGCAAGCACTACGACAGCCGGTTTGGCAGCCGCATGCGCGGCGAGGGGCCGTTCGCCGAGCTGCTGGCGCAGCGTTTTCGCCTGGCTCGGCGCAGGTTGGGTCTGGATCAGCGTGAGCCTGTGGTGTTGGACTGCTCGCAGTTCTGCCCGCCAGGTAGACAAATGAGCCTGCTGTGAACACCCGCCGCACGGCGACTGTCTACAGACTGGTACCTAATAGCACCGGTTGTCGCGTCATCTTTGCAACAGGAGACATTGGCATGTGACTCGCATAGCCTGACGACAGTCGTTCTAGCAGCATTTTTCAGGTTCACAGAGGTTCAGAGCATGCCTTACAAACACCAGGCGATTCCGCTGCACACCCATGAGGGCAACGAAACCGCCGAGCAGGCCCTGCACAGCATCGTCGATGGCTTCAAGCGCTTTCGCCACGAGGTCTTCCCGCAGCAGGAAGAGCTGTTCAAGAAGCTGGCGACTGCTCAGAACCCGCGCGCCATGTTCATCACCTGCGCCGACTCGCGCGTGGTACCGGAGCTGATCACCCAGAGCTCGCCGGGTGACCTGTTCGTCAACCGCAACGTCGGCAACGTGGTACCGGCCTATGGGCAGATGATGGGTGGCGTCTCCACTGCCATCGAATACGCGGTGATGGCCCTTGGCGTACAGCACATCGTCATCTGCGGTCACTCCGACTGCGGCGCGATGAAGGCGGTGCTCAATCCGGCCTCGCTGGAAACCATGCCCACGGTCAAAGCCTGGCTGCGCCATGCCGAAGTGGCGCGTACCGTGGTGGCGGAGAACTGCAACTGCGGCAACGATCAGGAAGCCCTGGCCGTGCTCACCGAAGAGAATGTGGTGGCCCAGCTCGATCACCTGCGCACCCACCCTTCGGTGGCGGCCAAGCTGGCGCGCGGCCAACTGTTCATCCATGGCTGGGTGTATGACATCGAGACCAGCCAGATCCGCGCCTATGACGCCGAGCTGGGCAGTTTCCTGCCGCTCGATGGCGACAAGGTGCCGATGGCCACGCCGCGCGCGCGCTATCCGCAGGACTGATACAAATACTCGCGGCTAAAGCCCCTCCCACGGTCAAGGTGGATCTTGTGGGAGGGGCCTTCGGCTCGGGCATCCTGCTTCGCTCTACCTCCTGCATCCATGCAGTCGTAGCCGCGATGCTCCATACGGGCTGCATGGCCCAGACGGCTCAGCGCGCCCTGGCCTGCCTCAGAAGCGCTCCCCGCGCAGCACTTCCACCTGCGCCAGGTAGCAGACCATGGCGAAGTGATCGTAATAGCGCACCTGCAAATGCTCGGCGATGCGCTCGGCCAATGCGCGGTTGCAGATGATTTCCAGGCGGATGTTGCCTTCTGTGTCCCAGCCGGCGCTGCGCACGCCACGATGTCCGCGGCCACGGGCATCGGAGATGGTCCAGCCGGGGGCGCCGAGTGTTTCCAGATCAGCCAGCAGGCGTTTCTCCAACGCCGCCTCGCAGATCACGGTGAGCAGGGTACGGGTGTGCACGTTCATCTCAGAGCCCCCAGGCGATCAGTTGTTCGGCCAGCGCCAGATACAGCGGAATACCGATCAGGATATTGAAAGGGAAGGTGATGCCCAGCGAGGCCGTCAGTGACAGCGACGGATTGGCCTCGGGCAGAGCCAGGCGCATGGCTGCCGGCACGGCGATGTACGAGGCCGATGCCGACAGGGTGGCCAGCGTTGCCGTGCCGCCCAGGCTCAGGCCCATGAAGCGTGCCAGCAGAGCACCGATCAATGCACCGAGCAGTGGCATCAGCAGGGCGAAGACGGCCAGACGTGCACCGAACTGCTTCAGTGCGCCGAGCTGACCCGAGGCGATCAGGCCCATTTCCAACAGGAAGAATGCCAGCACCGGCTTGAACATGCTGGTGTACAGCGGTTCGAGCGGCTTGATCGCTTCCTTGCCTGCGATGGCGCCGATCACCAGGCCGCCGAGTAGCAGCATGATGCTCTTGCCGAGGAAGATTTCACGGCCCAGCTCGCCCCAGTGGGTGTCACGCGAAATGCCCTTGGCCAGGATAATGCCGATGAGAATTGCGGGAATTTCCAGAATCGCCACGAACAGCGGCATGTAGCTTTCGAATTCGACGCCTTTGGCCAGCAAGTAAGCCACCACCACCGCGAACGTACCGGCACTCACCGAACCGTAGTGCGCCGCTACTGCCGCCGCGTTGATGCGGTCGAAGCGCAGGCCGCGCAGCAGGCCGAAAGCCAGAATCGGCAGGCATATACCCAGTGCCAGCACCAGCCCGGCCTGACCGAGCAGTTGCACGCTGGCTTGCTCTGCCAGCTCGACGCCGCCGTGCAGGCCGATGGCCAGCAGCAAGATGATCGACAAGGTTTCGTAGAGCGCTGCCGGCAGCTTCAGCTCACTCTTGAGCAAGCCGGCAACCAGGCCGAAGACGAAGAACAGCACCACCGGATCCAGGCCCACTTGGAGTCACCTCCATCTGTTGCGGTTGATAGACAGAACGCTCAGATTGACGCGCGATTCTGGCTTCTGGCCACTCATGCAGCGAAGGAAAGGGCCATGCCCCGGCACAGGACGGTGCTGATCGACCTGCTTTGCCTCGCCCGAAGACGCTGCACCGGAGCATGACCGGAAAACCCAGATTGCGCCGGACTTCTGGCTGCCAGGAAACCAAGCCTGCCGGCTTGTCAGGCGTCGCCGCTGCGAATGCGTTGGGAGGCTAACCCGCCGCGAACCAGGGCGATGCGCATTGAACGCCTCGCCCCGGAGCGGGGCTCCCGCGAAAGGCCGTGAGCGCCATTAGTCTCGCAGCTCTCTTTGTGGCGCCTCATGCTAGGCGCCTGTGAATAAAAAAGGAGCCCGGGTTATGCCCCGTCAAACTTGCCCATCCAACAGGCCGGACTCCTGAGGTTAACCTTCGATTTCCACCAGTACCTCGCCCGGATTGACGCGGTCGCCCTTGGCCACATGCACGGCCTTGACGGTGCCGGCAATCGGCGCCTGCACTTCGGTTTCCATCTTCATTGCTTCGGTGATAAGTACGGCCTGGCCGGCCTTGACCGTATCCCCTTGCTTGACCAGCACATCGACGATGTTGCCTGGCATGGTGGTGGACACATCGCCCGGTGCAGCGGCCTGCTTGCGCTTGCCGCCGCCACCGGCCACGAACTCGTTGAGTGGCTCGAACACCACCTCTTCCGGCATGCCGTCGATGGACAGGTAGAAGTGACGCTTGCCATCGCCCTTGACGCCCACGCCGGTGATATCGACGCGGTAACTTTCGCCATGCACGTCGACGACGAATTCGGTCGGCACACCTTCGCCACCCACGGGTGCCGAACCCTGGCCAGTAGGCGCTGGCAGCAGTGCCTCCGGCTTGAGGGTGCCGGCCGCGCGCTCCTCGAGGAACTTGCGTCCGATGTCGGGGAACATGGCGAAGGTCAGTACGTCCTCTTCGGACTTGGCCAGGCTGCCGATCTCTTCACGCAGGCGCGCCAGCTCGGGCTTGAGCAGGTCGGCCGGGCGCACATCGATCACTTCCTCGTTGCCGATGGCCTGCTTGCGCAGTTGCTCGTCCACCTTGCCCGGTGCCTTGCCGTAGCGACCCTGCAGGTACAGCTTCACCTCGTTGGTGATGGTCTTGTAGCGCTCGCCGGCCAGCACGTTGAAGAACGCCTGGGTACCGACGATCTGCGAGGTCGGCGTCACCAGTGGCGGGAAGCCGAGATCGGCACGCACGCGCGGAATCTCTTCCAGCACTTCGTTCATGCGGTTCAGCGCGCCCTGTTCCTTGAGCTGGTTGGCCAGGTTGGAAATCATCCCGCCCGGCACCTGGTTGACCTGTACGCGGGTATCCACGCCGGTGAACTCGCTCTCGAACTGGTGGTACTTCTTGCGCACGGCATGGAAGTACATGCCGATTTCCTGGATCAGGGCCAGGTCCAGGCCGGTGTCATAAGGGCTGCCCTTGAGCGCGGCGACCATCGACTCGGTGCCCGGATGGCTGGTGCCCCAGGCCAGGCTGGAGATGGCGGTGTCGATGTGGTCTGCACCGGCTTCGATGGCCTTGAGCTGGCACATCGAGCCAAGCCCGGCGGTGTCGTGGCTGTGGATAAATACCGGCAAATCGATCTCGGCCTTCAGCGCCTTGACCAGCGCGAAGGTGGCATAGGGCGTGAGCAGGCCGGCCATGTCCTTGATGGCGATGGAGTCGATGCCCATTGCCTGCATGGCCTTGGCCTGGGCGACGAAGGCCTCGTTGGTATGCACCGGGCTGGTGGTGTAGGCGATGGTGCCCTGGGCATGCTTGCCGGCAGCCTTGACCGCCTCGATGGCCACGCGCAGGTTACGCACGTCGTTCATCGCATCGAAGATGCGGAACACGTCGATGCCGTTGACCGCCGCCTTGGCCACGAACGCCCTGACCACGTCATCGCTGTAATGGCGGTAGCCGAGCAGGTTCTGCCCGCGCAGAAGCATCTGCAGGCGGGTATTGGGCAGCGCGGCCTTGAGCTGACGCAGGCGCTCCCACGGGTCTTCCTTGAGGAAGCGCACACAGGCGTCGAAGGTGGCGCCACCCCAGACCTCCAGCGACCAGTAGCCGACGCGATCGAGCTTGTCGCAGATCGGCAGCATGTCCTCGGTGCGCATGCGCGTGGCCAGCAGGGACTGGTGGGCATCGCGCAGGACGGTATCGGTAACGGTGATCTTCTTGTTCATGGTGTCCCCTACAGGCCGGCGTGGGCGGCAATGGCGGTGGCGATGGCGATGGCCAGGTGCGACGGGTTGCGCTTGATCGAGTACTGGGTCAGTTCAGGGTGCGCCTCGACGAAACTGGTATTGAACTGGCCGCTACGGAACTCGGCATTGCGCAGGATTTCCTGATAGTACGGGGCGGTGGTCTTCACCCCCTGCACACGCATATCGTCCAGTGCACGCAGACCGCGATCCAGCGCCTCTTCCCAGGTCAGCGCCCAGACGATCAGCTTCAGGCACATCGAGTCGTAGTAGGGCGGAATGGTGTAACCGGTATAGATCGCCGTATCGGTGCGCACACCAGGGCCGCCGGGCGCGTAGTAGCGGGTGATCTTGCCGAACGAGGGCAGGAAGTTGTTCTTCGGGTCCTCGGCGTTGATCCGGAACTGCAGGGCATAACCGCGGTGGATGATGTCCTCCTGCTTGACCGACAGC
>CAZIZA010000077.1:0-14208 GCA_964543555.1 uncultured Pseudomonas sp. | reverse complement strand
CGGTGATCTGGATCGCCTTTCACAGCCAGCAGCACAGCGCCATGGAGATCACCGACCTGCTGGAGCGGGTGATCAAGGATCGCCTGCAGACCATTCCTGGCGTATCGGAAGTGCAGGTGCGAGGTGCGCGTACCTTCTCCATGCGCGTCTGGCTGGATCCAGAGAAGCTCGCCGCGCATAACCTCACCGTGCAGGACGTGGAAGATGCCCTGCGCCGGCAGAATGTGGAGATTCCGGCCGGGCGCATCGAGTCGCGTGAGCGTGAGTTCAGCGTGCTGTCGGAAACCGATCTGCGCACGCCCGAGCAGTTCAACGAGCTGATCCTCGATGACTCGCAAGGCTACCTGCTGCGTCTGTCCGACGTTGGCCGCGCCGAAGTGGGGCCGCGCGACGAGCGCACCGTGGTGCGTTTCAACGGTTTGCCAGCGGTGACCCTGGGTCTGGTCAAGCAGGCCACGGCCAACCCGCTGGATATCTCCGATGGTCTTGAGGCGGCCTGGGATGACGTTCAGGCACTGCTGCCCGACGGTATGAACATGACCGTGGCCAACGACAACTCGCAGTTCATCCGCGCGTCCATCGACAACGTCTTCACCACCATCTGGGAGGCGGTGGCGCTGGTCATCCTGATCATCTTCATCTTCCTGCGCTCGCTGCGTGCGACGCTGATCCCGCTGGTCACCATTCCCGTGTCGTTGATCGGCGCCTTCGCCCTGATGTCGCTGATGGGCTTCACCATCAACACCCTGACCTTGCTGGCCATGGTGTTGGCCATCGGCCTGGTGGTGGACGACGCCATCGTCATGCTGGAGAACATCCATCGCCATATCGAGGCCGGGATGAAGCCCATGCAGGCAGCCTTCAAGGGCAGCCGCGAGATCGTCTTCGCGGTGATTGCCATGACCCTGACCCTGGCGGCGGTGTTCGCCCCGATCGGCTTCATGCAGGGCACCACCGGCAAGCTGTTCACCGAGTTCGCCTGGACCCTGGCCGGCGCCGTGCTGGTATCCGGTTTCGTGGCCCTGACGCTGACGCCGATGATGTGCGCGGTGATGCTCAAGCCGCACCAGCATGAGCAGCGCCATGGCCGCGTATACAACCTGATCGAAGGCTTCCTCAACGGCCTGACCTACAGCTACAAGCACAGCCTGGATCGTGCGCTGCGCGCCTGGCCGCTGGTACTTGGCGTGCTGCTCGGCGCCTTCGTATTGTGCGCCTGGCTGTTCGGTGGTTTGCGTTCGGAGCTGGCACCTACCGAAGACACCGGCACCATCGTCGGTGTGTTCAATGGTCCGGACGGCGCCACCATCGATTACACGGCGCGCTATGCCCGTGAGGTTGAAGCCGCTTATGCGAGCATTCCCGAGACCAATCGCTATCTGGTCATCGCGGGTTTCCCGACTGTCGCCCAGGGCATTTCCTTCATGAAGCTGGAGGACTGGGGCGATCGTTCGCGTAACCAGTTCGAGATCCGCAATGAGCTGTTGCCGCAGTTGCAGGATATTGCCGGTATGCGCGTGACCCCGGTCAACCGCCCGCCGCTTGGGCAGAGCGCGCGTAACCAGCCGATCAACTTCGTCGTGCGTTCATCCATGGAGTACGCCGAGTTGCAGGTTTATGTCGATCAACTGATGGAGCGCATGCGCGACTATCCGGGTGTCGAGGGTCTGGACAGCGACCTCAAGCTCAACTCGCCGCAGTTGCAGATTACCGTCAACCGTGAACAGGCAGCCGCCGTTGGCACCGATGTGTCGGTGATCGGCCGCAGCCTGGAGAGCCTGTTCGGCAGCCGTCAGGTGACCCGCTTCAAGCAGAATGGCGAGCAGTACGACGTCTTGGTGCAATTGCAGGACGTGGACCGCAGCAACCCGCAGGATCTGAATCGCGTCTACGTGCGCGACCGAGACGGTGGCATGGTGCAGCTGTCCAACCTGATCGAAGTGCGCGAGACGGTCGCGCCACGCGAACTCAATCACTTCAACCAGCTGCGCGCGGTCACTATCAGCGCCAACGTCGGGACGGGTTACACCCTGGGCGAGGCGCTCAATCATCTGGAGACGATTGCCCGCGAGGTGTTCCCTCCGGAGACGCAGTATGACTACACCGGCACTTCGCGTGATTTCAAGGAATCCAGCTCGGGCATCCTGTTGATCTTCGCTTTGGCATTGGCCTTCATCTTCCTGGTGCTGGCAGCGCAATTCGAGAGTTTCAGCGATCCGCTGATCATTTTGTTCAGTGTCCCGCTGTCGATGGCCGGTGCCTTGCTGGCACTGAAGCTGTTTGGTGGTACCTGGAACATCTACTCGCAAATCGGCCTGGTGACCCTGATCGGCCTGATTACCAAGCACGGCATTCTGATTGTCGAGTTTGCCAATCATCTGCTGCGTGAGGGCACGGCGCTGCGTGATGCCGTGATCGAGGCCTCCGTGCAGCGCCTGCGGCCTATCCTGATGACCACCGGCGCCATGGTGCTGGGGTCGTTGCCGCTGGCCATCGCCACCGGCGCGGGCGCCGAAAGCCGCCAGCAGATAGGTCTGGTGATCGTTGGTGGCTTGCTGGTCGGTACGTTTTTCACCCTTTACGTGATTCCGACGCTATACCTGCTGCTGCGGCGCTGGGCACCGCTGCGCAAGATCGAGGAAGAGCCGGTGGCGCTCTGAATCCTGTAGGGGGCGCTTTAGCGGCGAGCTTTAATAACCGTCGCCGCTACGACGGTGTTTAGCGACTGATGGTCGTAGGAGTGAGCTCTGCTCGCGACGCTTCTGGTGGTAAGGCGATTCGCGAGCGGAGCTCGCTCCTGCAAGTGGCCTGCGTGGTGCTTTACGGGTGCGACTCGGCGCTCAACCCGCTAAACTTGCGTGGTTTTTCGTCACCCTGGATTGCGCCCCATGCAGCACCCCGCCGAACATTCCCCGCTGGGCAAGTCCAGCCAGTACATCGCCGAATACAGCCCTGAGCTGCTGTTCCCCATCTCGCGCACCACCAAGTGGGCGGAGCTGGGCCTCGATGGCGCCAACCTGCCGTATCAGGGGGTGGACTACTGGAACTGCTACGAGCTGTCCTGGCTGCTGCCGTCCGGCAAGCCGGTGGTGGCCATCGGTGAGTTCGCCATCCCGGCTGACTCGCCGAACATCATCGAGTCGAAGTCCTTCAAGCTGTATCTTAATTCCCTGAATCAGTCGGCTTTCGCCAGTTGGGACGAGCTGCAGGCGACGCTGGTGCGTGATCTGTCGGCGGTGGCCGGCAAGCCGGTGGCGGTACGCTTGCGCTCGCTGACGGAGGTGTCTGAAGAGGGCGTGGCGACGCTGCCTGGTCAGTGCATCGATGAACTGGACATCAGCATCAGCCAGTACGACCACCCGCAACCCGAGCTGCTGCGTTGCGATGCTGGTCGGGTAGTTCAAGAGCGCCTGCACAGCCATCTGCTCAAGTCCAATTGCCCTGTGACGGGTCAGCCGGACTGGGGCAGTCTGGTCGTCGAGTACCACGGTGCGGCGCTGGATCATGCCAGCTTGCTGGCTTATCTGGTGAGCTTCCGCCAACACGCTGATTTTCACGAGCAGTGCGTCGAGCGTGTTTTCCTCGATCTGCAGCGCCTGCTGCAGCCGCAGTCGCTGACGGTCTATGCGCGCTACGTGCGCCGCGGTGGGCTGGACATCAATCCGTACCGCAGCACCGAGGCAATCAAGCCGGGAAATGATCGCCTGGCGCGGCAGTAACCCATGAAAAATGCCGCCCAATGGCGGCATTTTCCTGAGTTGCTCGGTGTCAGCCGGGGCAGGGCATTCAGATGCCCATGTTGGCCAGGCTCTGCATGATGTTGCGCAGGGTACCGGCGAGGGTGGGGTGGCTGGCCTCGAAGCGTTCCACCGCCAGATTGACGCCATCGACCAGCGTAGCATCAGGCGCGGAGGCGGCCTCACGCGCCAGTTGCACTTCGATTTCCTGGGTCAGCAGGTAAAGCGAGGCACGTTCCTCCTCGCTGAGCGGTGTGTCCTGGGCCAAGTGTTGCTGGAGGGCTTCCAGTTGCTGCTGCAGATCGCTTGCTGGCATACAGTTCTCCTTATCGAATCAGCCTAGGCATTGACCCCCAGCGTCGCTGGAAGTTTTCAACCCGTACCTGAAGGTTAATCCAAGCGGGCCGGCTTTGCCTGATCCGAGTCAAAGGCTCAGGGCTTTTCGCCCTTGCTGCGGCGCACACCAATATCGTCCAGGCTGGCCTCGATTTCTCCCAGATGATCGACCACCGAGTGCACGCCAAGACGATAGAGCTGCAGCGTGGCCCTGGCGCGCAGGTGTTCCTGATCGCCCGCGCTCAGAGCCTGCCAGTCGGCCAGTGCGTAACCGCACAGTGGCCCGCAGGCGGCCAGGCCGATGGTCCAGCATCCGGCATTGAGGCCGGCTTGCAGCAGTAGTGGATTACCGCTGACGACCACGCAGCCATCCAGGCGCTCGACGTTCAACTGGCCCAATGCCTGCCAGCAACTGTCTGGCGCCGGCCACGGCCTGGCCTGACGCGCCAGCACCGCTTCGATGGGCGTGGGCAGCGCTTCGGCCAGGCTCAGGCTGGCGTCGGCCGGCAGGTCGTCCAGCCAGGCGCAGGGCGTGCCGTTGGCATGCAGGGTTTGCAGTAACTGTGCTGCGCCCGGGGTTAGCTGCGCATGTTCACCAGCCACTTCACTCAGCATCTGCTGTAGCGCTTGCAGTTGTGCTGCGGTTGCTGGCTTGCCTAGCCAGACATCCAGAGCCTGCTGCGGCGCACCGGCGAAGCATGCGGGCGCGTACCGGGGATGCAGTCGTTGCAGGGCGATGGGTAGCGTGCGGGCGCCGAAATCGACCAGGCAGCCGGTCAGTTGAAAGATCAGAGCGGTGCAGGGGGAGGGCATGGGATCATCCGTGGCATTGGCCCAGGTCAATCTAACGCCGACGGATGACCGTAATGTGACTGCTAGGTGACGTTGAACAGGCCGCGCACATGCTCCGGCAAGGCTACCGATTTGCCACTTTCGTGGTCGATCCAGACCAGTTTGCAGTAACCCTCACCATAGACCGTGAGCGGCTCTTCGACGGTGCGCATCCGGTGCTCGATCACCAGGCTGCTGCGCCCCACCGCGCCGGCCCTCAGCTCCACCACCACGGTGGCGGGGTGGATCACGGGTTTCAGGTAGGTGTGCTGGGTTTGCAGTACCACCGGACCGAACGGCACGTTGCTCATGGCTACGCCGGCCAGCTCGAACCAGGCGACACGGGCTTCTTCCAGGTACTGCATGTAGATGATGTTGTTGACGTGCCCGTAGCTGTCCATATCGCCCCAGCGGACGGGGATGTGTGCCGTGTGCAGCCAGGTTTCATCGGTCATCGCTTTTCTTCGCTATGCTGCCCAAGCAGGGCTCCAGGCTCTATACTACGTGGCATTCGGCCCGCTGGCGGTGGCCACATTATTATCCTCAAGGAGAGATTTACATGCATGTGATCGGTGCTCGCTGGATCGCGCGCCTGAGTGGCCTGCTGGCCCTCGTTGGCATGAGCCTGCTGCCTGCGATGAGTCAGGCCGCTTCGGAAGAAGATCCCTGGGAGAGTTTCAATCGCCCCATCTTCCGCTTCAACGATACTGTCGATACCTATGCGCTGAAGCCGATCGCCCAGGGTTACCGGGCTGTCACACCGCAGTTTCTCGAGGATGGCGTGCACAACGTCTTCGGTAATATCGGCGACGTTGGCAACCTGGCCAACAACCTGCTGCAGGGCAAATTGCACAACGCCGGCGTCGATACCGGTCGCCTGCTCTTCAACACCACCTTCGGTGTGCTGGGCTTCTTCGACGTGGCCAAGCACATGGGCCTTAGCAAGAATGATGAAGACTTCGGTCAGACCCTTGGTGTCTGGGGGCTGAACAGCGGCCCTTACCTGGTGATTCCGTTTCTTGGTCCGAGCACCGTGCGTGACGCCACCGGTCGTGTACCGGACAGCTTCCTGACACCTTATCCGTACGTGGATCATGTACCGACGCGTAACGTCACCCGAGGTGTGCAGGTTGTTGATACCCGCGCCAACCTGCTGCAGGCCGAGCGTCTGATCAGCGGCGACAAGTACATCTTCATCCGCAATGCCTACCTGCAGAGCCGTGAGTTCAAGGTCAAGGATGGTCAGGTCGAAGACGACTTCTGAGCACTGGCAACTATGAAAAAGGCGGCCCTTGGGCCGCCTTTTTCGTAAACGCTGATTTCAGCTCATGGAGATAATCGCCAGGCCCAATGATTGACGGCCATCAGCCAGATCATGGATTCGGACCACCTCGGCATGGGCATCCAGTCCAGCCAACTCACTGTGCTCAGACGGTATGTGAACCTTGACCTTGTCGCCGATATTCAGTGCGACTTCAGCCTCAATTTGCATGCCGGTGCTCGACAGATCCAGGCACAACGCAGGAACTTCCTGGCCGGCATGATGGAGGGTGACTGCAGTTTCCACTCGCATGCGGATGTAGTCGCGCTTCTCGCTGTACGCTCGATCATTCTGACTCATTGATCCTGTCCTCTTCTTATCAGCTCTCCGGCGGCCCTTATAACCCCCGTCGATTTGCCCTGTAAAGCCGCTGGGCGACGACCGGTCCCAGCTTGAATCGGGCGGCATATGGGAGTACCGTCTGCCCCTGAAATCGCCCTGGCATCCTCGATGGGATGCCGCGTCATGGGGCAGTGATCATCCATTGCCCCGGCGCAGTTTGCCTGGATATCCCATGCACAAAACCAGTGCCACTTTACTGATCATCGACGACGACGATGTCGTGCGTGCAAGCCTCGCGGCCTATCTCGAAGACAGCGGCTTCAAGGTGTTGCAGGCCAATAATGGTTTGCAGGGGCTGGATGTATTCCAGCGGGAAAGTCCGGACCTGATGATCTGCGACCTGCGCATGCCGCAGGTCGATGGCCTGGAGCTTATTCGACGCATCAACGCCCTTGGAGTAGAGGTTCCGGTGATCGTTGTCTCCGGTGCCGGCGTGATGAACGATGCCGTCGAGGCTTTGCGTCTGGGTGCTGCGGATTACCTGATCAAACCTCTCGAAGATCTTGCCGTGCTCGAGCACTCGGTGCGTCGTGCGCTCGATCGCTCGCGTCTGCGGGTTGAGAACCAGCGTTATCGCGAGAAACTGGAAGCGGCAAACCGGGAATTACAGGCGAGCCTGCACCTGCTTCAGGAAGACCAGAATGCCGGTCGTCAGGTGCAGATGAACATGCTGCCGGAGACGCCCTGGCAAGCCGATGATCTCAGTTTCGCGCACCAGATCATTCCGTCGCTGTATCTGTCTGGTGATTTCGTCGATTACTTCCGTATCGATGAGCGGCGCATCGCTTTTTATCTGGCCGACGTTTCCGGGCATGGCGCGTCCTCGGCGTTCGTCACCGTACTGCTCAAGTTCATGACCACGCGGTTGCTCTATGAGTGGCGACGTGGCGGCACGCTGCCGGAATTCAAGCCTTCCGATGTCCTCGGCCACATCAACCGCGGCTTGATCAATTGCAAATTGGGTAAGCACGTGACCATGCTCGGCGGTGTCATCGATCAGGAAAAGGGCACGCTGACGTACAGCATTGGTGGGCATCTGCCGCTTCCGGTGTTGTTCGAAAGCGGCCAGGCGCGTTATCTGCAAGGTCGTGGTTTGCCGGTTGGCTTGTTCGCCGAGGCCGAATACGGTGATCTGGTGATGGATTTGCCGGCGTCTTTCAGTCTGACGCTGCTCTCTGATGGCGTTCTCGATCTGTTGCCGGGCGACACCCTGAAAGAAAAGGAACTGGCGTTGCCACAACTGATTAGCCAGGTTGGCGGTACGCTCAGCGGCCTGCGTCAAGTTCTCGGGCTGGCCAATCTGGGCGAGATGCCGGATGATATCGCCTTGCTGGTGTTGAGCAGGAACCTTGCATGAACCCTGGGATTAGCCCCGGTCGTATCCAATTTGCCGAGCAGGATGGAACATTCGTCCTGAAGTTCGTCGGCGAAGTCCGTCTGACCCTGTGTTCAGCGCTGGATGCCACGATTGAAAAGATTTTTACCGCGCTGAATTTTTCGGCCATCGTCATCGACCTGACCGAAACTCGCAGCATCGACAGTACCACTCTGGGTTTGCTGGCGAAGCTGTCCATTCTGTCGCGGCAGAAGGTTGGGCTGCTGCCGACGGTCGTCACCACGCACGACGATATCACCCGCCTGTTGGACTCCATGGGTTTCGATCAGGTATTCAATATCGTCGATCGGCCGATTCCGTGCCCGGATTGTCTGGATGATCTGCCTTCGCAGGATCAGTCCGAGGAGGTGGTCAAGGCCAAGGTGCTGGAGGCGCACCGTATCCTCATGGGGCTCAATGACTCCAACCGAGAGGCCTTTCACGATTTGGTCAGTGCACTCGAACGGCACTGATCGATTATTTTTCTAGGGTGCGCATGGCGCAAACCCTATTCGAGTTCACAGGGTAAAGGGGCGTCAGCTTGGCTGATGCCCCTTCGTCATTCAGGTTCTTGCAGCCAGCAGCGCTTCGAGTTTTTCCTGGTCACGGGCGAATAGGCGGATGCCTTCGGCCAGTTTCTCGGTGGCCATGGCGTCCTCATTCAGGGCCCAGCGGAAGGCGCCTTCGTTGAGGCCCTGACGAGGCTCGCCGGTTGCGCCGGGCTGTAGCTGACGGCTCAGTTGGCCATCGTCCTCGGCCAGTTTCTGCAGCAGGTCGGGGCTGATGGTCAGGCGGTCGCAGCCGGCCAGCGCCTCGATCTGACCGAGGTTGCGGAAGCTCGCGCCCATCACCACGGTGTCGTAGCCGTTGGCCTTGTAGTAGTTATAGATGCGCGTGACCGACTGGACGCCAGGGTCTTCTTTGCCGGTGAAGTCGCGGCCTTCTGCCTTCTTGTACCAGTCATAGATGCGGCCCACGAACGGCGAGATGAGGAATACCCCGGCGTCGGCGCAGGCCTGCGCCTGGGCAAAGGCAAACAGCAGGGTCAGGTTGGTCTGCACGCCGTCTTTTTCCAGTTGCTCTGCTGCACGGATGCCTTCCCAGGTCGAGGCTATCTTGATCAGTACACGGTCGCGGCCAATACCGGCTTTTTCATACAGACCGATCAGACGCTCGGCGCGGCGCAGAGTGGCGTCGGTGTCGAATGACAGGCGTGCATCGACTTCGGTGGAAATCCGGCCCGGAATGACTTTGAGAATTTCCTGGCCAACGGCGACTCCGAAATGATCGCAGGCCAACCCCAGGTCACCCTGGCCAGCGCTCACAGCCTGGTTGAGCAGATCCGCGTAACGGGGCAGGGCGGCTGCCTTGAGCAGCAGTGAAGGGTTGGTGGTGGCATCCACCGGTTGCAAGCGTGCGATGGCGTCGAGGTCACCGGTATCGGCGACTACGGTGGTGAACTGCTTGAGTTGTTCCAGCTTGGAGGTCATGACGTGGCCTTGTCGTTGCAAATGGCATGACCTTACCCGAGGCGCAGCGGGCGCTCAACGGTCGGGGCACTGACAAAATTTACCTTTTTGGCTCTGAGCTTTTCTCGGGTTCATTCGTCATTGCCTATGACGCGCGTCAGAACGCGCTGCAGTCGGTGGAGTCAGTCTGCAGACGAGTGCCCAATAGCCCGAATATCTCGACCCAATCCCAGCCTTCTCGTTCACTCTCGGTGGGGGCGGATGCACAACAATGCCGCGAATGGCTGCAAGCCGCCGGGCTGCGCTTCAGCATGCCCAGGCTCAAGGCGGGAGAGGCGCTGTGCAGCGCCAACGACGAAACCGGTGTGTTGGCGCATGAGCTGCATCGGCAATTGAGTGATGCCGGTGATCCGCTGTCCCCGGTCAGCGTGCGCCAGGTACTGCGTCGCATGGAGGGAAACGGCCTGGTGCAGGCGACGGGACGCAGTCGCTATCGCCTCAGCGCGCCGGATTAATGCCCCCGAAGTAGTTCGGCTGCCTGGTCGAGCAGTCCCAGCGGGTCTTGCACCTTGTGAATGTCCACCGACAGCAACTGGCGGAAGCGCCGCGCACCTGGGAAGCCTTGAGCCAGGCCCAGCACGTGACGGCTGACGTGATGCAGGGTGCCTCCCTCGCGCAGATGCTGCTCGACGTAGGGTTTGAGTGCGAGCAGAGCATCCATACGGGTGATGCCCGCGTCCGCGGCGCCGAACAGGCGGCTGTCCACCTGCGCCAGCAGATAGGGGTTGTGATAGGCCTCGCGGCCGAGCATCACGCCATCGAAGGTCTGCAGGTGCTGCTCGCATTCCTCCAGCGTTTTGATACCGCCGTTGAGGATGATCTCCAGATCCGGGAAGTCCTGCTTGAGCTGTGCGGCGACTTCGTAGCGCAGCGGCGGAATCTCGCGGTTTTCCTTCGGCGACAGGCCTTCGAGGATGGCGATACGCGCGTGCACGGTGAAGCTACGGCAACCAGCTTCGTGCACCTGGCCGACGAAGTCGCACAGCTCGGCATAGCTGTCGCGGCCGTTGATGCCAATGCGGTGCTTGACCGTCACCGGGATGCTCACGGCGTCCTGCATGGCCTTCACGCAGTCGGCCACCAGCGCCGGGTGGCCCATCAGGCAGGCGCCGATCATGTTGTTCTGCACCCGGTCGCTGGGGCAGCCGACGTTCAGGTTCACCTCGTCATAGCCATGCGCTTCGGCCATCTTCGCGCAGGTCGCCAGATCCTGCGGGTTGCTACCGCCCAACTGCAGGGCAATCGGGTGTTCGCACTCGCTGTAACGCAGGAAACGCTCGCGGTCGCCATGGATCAGCGCGCCTGTGGTGACCATCTCGGTGTAGAGCAGGGCATGGCGCGACAGCTGACGCAGGAAGTAGCGGCAGTGACGATCGGTCCAATCCATCATCGGGGCGACGGAGAAGCGGCGGGACAGGGCGGGGCGGTTGGAATCCTGGGACATGGGACGCTGTGACGGGCTGAAAAAGGCTGTGCATTCTAACAGTAAGCCCGAGCAGGACGGGCTTTTGTTGCCGGTCTTGCACCAACGTATCGGTTTGTCATGGTCCAAAGCAGCATTGCCGGACTGTGGCGCAAGGGGCAAGCTTGGCAGCAGGCTACCCAGAGAACCATCGATGCCTGATCAAGCTTCTGTTACCCGGCGCCTGGCCAATGGCGCCGAACTGCGCGCGCAGCAACAACCCTGGGCGCAGCAGGCAGGAGTGTGTCTGCGGGTGGCGGCGGGTAGTCATGACGAGCCGGCGGCCTATCCGGGCCTGGCGCACTTTCTCGAACATCTGCTGTTTCTCGGTAGTCGCGAATACCCGGTCGATCAGGGTTTGATGGCTTTCGTCCAGCGCCACGGCGGCTTGGTGAATGCCTCGACCCAGGCTCGGCACACCGATTTTGTCTGCGAGCTGCCGGCCGAGTTGCTGCAGCCAGCGCTGATACGTCTGCTGGATATGCTCTGTCGGCCCTTGCTGGCGATCGACGCGCAGCTGCGTGAGCGCGAGGTGCTGCACGCCGAATACCAGGCACGCAGCCAGGATGCTGACAGTCGCATCGATCATGCGCTGGCTCAGGCGCTAGCCGCCGGGCATCGCTGCGCTGCGTTCCTGGCCGGTGATCGCAGCACGCTGGCGGTGGAATCTGCGGAGTTTCAGCAGGCTCTGCGTGATTATCACCAACGCCACTACCAGGCTCGGCATATGAGCCTGACCCTGGTGGGGCCGCAAGTGCCAGAGCAATTACTGGATATCGCCGAGGCGCTACTTGGAACGTTGCCGGCAGGTGAGGACGACGCCTGTTCCACTCCGCCGCCGGACCTGTTGCCTCTGCGAGCGCCGTGCTTGCATCTGCAACACAGTCGCTCTGGTGTGTACCTGGGTTTTGCCGTGCAGCTCGACACCCGCGACCTGAGCGCATCGTTGGATCTGTTGCTGGATGCCTTGCAGGACCCTGCGCCTGGCGGTCTGCTCGACGGATTGCGTGAGCTGCAACTGTGTCGGCAGTCACAGGCACGGGTGCTGTATCAGCATGGGGGGCAATGCGTGCTGCGCCTGGACTTCTCTGGCACCAGCGCGGAGCAGGGCGCCGCGTTGCGCGCGGCCGTGCAGAGTTGGGCCGCGCAGCTGCAGAGCGATGCACATTGGCCCCAGCGACTGCAACACCACCAGCAGGCGGCAGCGCTCAGATTGTTCGGGCTAAGCCCGTTGGCGGCGGCCAGGCAACTGCAATCGCCTGCTCAGGACGACAGCCAGACCTTGCGCGACCTCAATGCCGTGCTGGCCTGCCTGGCTCGCGGTGATGGGCTGATCGAGTTGCAGTGCGGCGAGCAGGTGCGGCCGCCGTGGCCGGCAATTGGATTGGATTTGCCATTGCAGGCCCTGCCGATGCCATCACCAACTCCAATTCCGCACCACCCGTGGCGGCTGCCTGGCGATGATCCGTTACTGGCCAGTATTGCCGTGGCATCGGCCGTTTTGCCGTTGGCCACGTTGCGACATCATCCGGGGCAGGTTGAGGGTGGGCCGGCTGCGCTTTACTGGCGCGGCCCCTGTGCAGCGGCGGGCGACGCGGCTGCCATCGAAACTGGATTGCTGGCGCGCAGCGCCGATCTGCGCTGGCACGGTGAGCGGCTGGGCATCGTCAGTCAGGTGAGCGTGCAAGCGGCTGGCTGGAGCCTTTCATTGCGCGGGGCGGCGCCGCTGCTGCCGGCCTTCAGTGCCTTGCTGCTACCGCTGCTGTTGGCCGCGCGGGATGAACCCGTCGAGTCCGCCTCCCAGGGCATGTTGTTGCGGGCGCTGCTGCAGCGTTTGCCGCACCTGTGCGAACTACCCAAGGTCTCGCGGCTGGAAGGGCTGAGTGTTGGGCTTGGGGGGCGCGAGCAGGCGCAATTGAACGCGTTATGCGTAGCTGTCGAGCCGCTGGTGGATCTATCGCCTGCACCGTGTATCGAGACTGGCGTCGACTGGCACCAGGTCGCGCAGCCAGGTACGGATGCCGCGTTGCTGCTGTTCTGTCCCTTGCCTGCCGGCGATGCCTGCACCGAGGCCGCCTGGCGTGTGCTTGGGCAGGTGTTGCAGGGGCGTTTCTACCAGCGCCTGCGTGGTGAGCTGCAACTGGGTTACGCGCTGTTCGCCGGCTTTCGCCAGGTCGAGGGTTGCCGGGGGCTACTGTTTGCCTTGCAGTCCCCCGTCTGCGAGGCGGCTGGCATCTTCGAGCATATCCGCACCTTTCTGTTCGAGCAGCGTCAGTCGCTCGCTGCGCTGGACGATGAGGCCGTGTCGCGTTACCGCGATGCCTTGCTGCCGGCAGTGAGCCCGGCCGAGGCCAATCTGGCGCGTGCCGAGCAGCTATGGCGGCTGCATCTGGCAGGCTTGCCCGAGGTGCACCTGCAACGGGTGCAGCAGGCGCTGACAGCCCTGACCAAAAACGATCTGCTGCGAGCACACGAGCATTTGCTAAGCGCCCGCGACTGGCGCGTGCTGGCCAGCGGAGCACCGTTGTCGGCCTGACTGCAGCGTTTTTCCCCGCTCGCCATACCGCCAGGCAGGCCTGGGCGCTTTGCGTTTGTCTGCAGACGTTTGCCTATTTCCCTTTTCACAGCGCTTTGCGTGCGCGTCTACGCCCTAGGGCTGGCCCGGTACTACGACCTTTCTCCTGCTACCGGTAGCAAGTCGGTCGCGAGCCGGCGGGAGCGGGCCGGTAGCGCCCGGCCAAAGCAGCAGCGAATCGCTGCCAAGGCAGCGTATGGCGCGCCGGACCTGCTTTCGATAATCGCCTCCGACACGACTGCCCTGGCGGTCGCCACTCAAGCGGAGAGCGTTATGAACAACAACAAGATCGCCATCACTCGATTTCTGCCCCTGACCCTGGCCACGGCCGTCGCCCTGGCGACCGCGCAGCAGGCCGCCGCCGAGATCGTCCTGTACGACAAGGACGACACCACTTTCTCCACTGACGGCTACATCAACGCCTTTTACGTCAACAGCGACGTGGACCGTGACGGCGAGCAGTTCGACCGTCGCCAGTCGCGGGTGAAGATGGGCTTTCTGCCCAACTGGATCGGCTTCAATTTCGGCAAGCAGATCGATGGCCTCAAACTGAGCGGCCGCTCGTCCTTCTGGGTCACCATCAACGACAGCGAAACCAACGGCACCGACACTGCCATCGACGTTCGTCAGTTCTACGGCACCGTCTCCAGCCCGGAGTGGGGCGAAGTGCTGGTGGGCAAGGACTTCGGCCTGTTCTCGC
>CAZIZA010000076.1:0-14342 GCA_964543555.1 uncultured Pseudomonas sp. | reverse complement strand
GAGCAGTTGGCTTTTAACCAATTGGTCGTAGGTTCGAATCCTACACGACCCACCACCACAACGAAAAAGCCCGCCTAGTGCGGGCTTTTTCGTTTTTGCATATTGGCTCGCAAACGTAGCCCGGATGCAATCCGGGAAGCGTCTCAGCGTTGAATGGCCGTCCTGGATTTCATCCGGGCTGCATGCTGGTTGCTTGTCTCGCGGAAGGTCCCGGGCGGTTATTGCGGGTTACTTTTCCAGTTCGTCCTGCCCGGGATCGCGGCGCGTAGGGTGGGCTTCAGCCCACCAGCGGTGGAAGGTGTGGGCTGAAGTGGATTGCCCGGCTTATGCCTGGTGCGACTTCAATGCAGCTTCAGGCGCGGTTCGGTGCTGCGCCCGATGCGGTCGCTGAGCATCAGCAGCAGGGTGCGGGGTACGCCATACAGGGCCATCTGGTGCATACGGTACAGCGACACGTAAAACACTCGTGCCAGCCAGCCTTCGAGCATGACGCTGCCGGTCAGATTGCCCATCAGGTTACCGACTGCCGAAAAGCTCGATAGGGAGATCAGCGAGCCGTAGTCGCGATAGCGATATTCCGGCAGCGCCTGGCCGGCGATCTTCAGACGCAGGGATTTTGCCAGTAGCGACGCCTGCTGATGTGCCGCCTGAGCGCGTGGCGGCACATTGCGGCCTTCTTGCCCAGGCTGCGGGCAGGCTGCACAGTCCCCGAAGGCAAACACATCGTCATCCCGTGTGGTTTGCAGGGTTGGACGTACCTGTAGCTGGTGGATGCGATTGCTTTCCAGGCCGTCGAGATCCTTGAGGAAGCCTGGCGCACGGATGCCGGCCGCCCAGACTTTCAAGCTGGCCGGGATGAAGTGGCCATCGGCAGTTTTCAAGCCATCAGCCGTCACTTCGCTGACGGCTGCGCCGGTCAGTACGGTCACGCCGAGTTTTTCCAGCGTCTGGTGGACCGGACGGGCGATGCGCTCCGGTAGTGCCGGCAGCACGCGCGGGCCTGCCTCGATGAGGGTAATGCGCATGTCTTCGGGGCGAATGCGGTTGAGACCATAGGCGGCCAGTTGTTTGGCGGCATGATGCAGTTCGGCGGCCAGTTCGACCCCCGTTGCGCCCGCGCCGACGATGGCGATATCGATTTTCGAACCGTCGGCCCCCTCGTTGGCATGCGCCCGCAAATAATGGCTGAGCATGCGCCGGTGAAAGCGTTCGGCCTGCGCCCGGGTATCGAGGAAGATGCAGTGCTCGGCTGCGCCAGGCGTGCCGAAGTCATTGGTCGAGCTACCGACAGCGAGCACCAGGCTGTCGTAGGGAATACGCCGTTCAGGCACCAGTACCTGGCCGTCATCGTCCAGGGTGGGCGCCAGGGTGATGGTCTTGCTGGCGCGGTCGAGCCCGGACATGCGGCCCAGCTGGAACTCGAAATGATTCCACTTGGCTTGCGCCACGTAGTTCAGTTCGTCTTCCGAGGAGTTCAGCGAGCCGGCGGCGACTTCGTGCAACAGGGGCTTCCAGATGTGGGTGAGGTTGGCGTCGACCAGAACGATCTTCGCCGCGCTACGCTTGCCCAGTGTTCTACCCAGGCGGGTGGCCAGCTCCGAACCGCCGGCGCCGCCGCCGACAATCACGATACGATGGGACATGAATGATGCTCACAAGGCTTTGATAAAGGCGGTGTGAGTGAGAAAGGGCGAGCGCGGGGCAGCTCATAGCACCAATCCACTCAAAAAACGGCTCAGCAGACCCAGGCCAATGACGATGAGCAGCACCACGCTGAGCAGGCGCCAGACACGAAACGGCTGACGGTCCACCTGATGCTGTGGCGCGCTCAGGTAGTGGTCGACTTTCTGCTGGTCTTCGGGGCTCAGGCGGCTGGTCATGGTCAGGCCTCTGCAGTGATGCGCTCATTCTAGGCGTGGCCGCCAGCCTTGGCGAGCACTGCTGTCCTGCGGCTCAATGGGCGTATCCAGGATTTGCACACTGACGGCGTCGTGCAGGCGAATGATGCCGCCCTCGATTACCCGGGCCGTGATGCCGCCATGGCCGCGCATGGCCTGGAAGGTGCCGCGCCCCAGGCGCTCTTCCAGTTTCGCGCAGGGCTGGCACCAGCCAGTGGTTTCCAGCAGCGCCTGACCGATACGAAAACGACGGCCCTTGAGGCTGAACAGATTGATCCCGGCAACCGCAATGTTGCGACGCAAGTCACTGGGCAGCATCGGTGTATCACGGCCGAGCAGGGCTGCGACCACGGCCAGGTGCTCCCACTGTATCAGGGTGACCTGGCGCATATTGCGTGGGCCGGGGCGGCTGTGGTCGCCGGTCAGGCCTGCCTCGCGCCGGGCTTCCACCGCGTCGACTTCGAGCATCGCCGCGCGTGGTTTGGGACGAACGCCAAGCCAGCGCACCTGGCCAACTTGCGGTACGTCGGCGAGCAGGTGTGGCAATGAGTTCATAGGCCTATACCGATGTCGAACAACAGGCTGCGCCCCAGGTTCTGGCGCAGAAAATCCGGTGCATCCGGGTGAGCGAACAGCACGCGGGCGAAGCGTGGGCCAACCAGTGACAGTGATCGCCAGCCCTGGCGCAGGTATTCGGTGGGCGGCGGGAAATGGCTGTTGCAGTCGAGCGCCGCGCGCTTGAGGCTGACAAAGGCCACCAGGTCAAGTTCACCCAGGTCGATGCCGCGCTCGCGATAGTTGTTCGCCTTCTTGCGCAAGGTCGGTGCCAGGCGCGCCTGCATCTCGCTGGCCGCAATCCGTCTGGGGCGAGCTTCACGCCGTACCAGTTGGCTCAGGGAGAAGGCACTGCGGCGTCGTTCCAGTTCGGCACGCCATTCGTCATTGAGGCGTCGCCCTTCATCGAGCACGAAAAACACCTCGAAATTGGCATCACGAAACAGCACATCCGGTGGCTCCTGGCCGCTGGGTGCGAAGTCGTCGTGATGATGGCGCACGTTCAACGCCTGCAGCAGGCGCTGACAAACCCAGCGTTCACGCTCCCATTTCTTTGCATTGGAAAGGAAAGCGTTGGCCTGCTCGGCCTGGTGCGTGAGTAAGCGCAGGTAATCGGAATCGTCCATGGCCAAAGCTTAGCCGCAGCGCGGGTTCACGTGCCAGTGCTGGCCAAGACTTGAGCGTTCAAGCCCATCGTCATGCCTGCTCGGGCGCAGTGGCTGCCATGAGGCATGCCGCACTGGCACATCCAGTGCGTGCGCGCCTGTCCGCTTCAGCGCGGGTGGCGGTATAAACTGTCAGGCGCGCCGTTAGTTGAAGAAGAGGGTGTACGCATGATCGCTTCCAACCTGCTGGCCTTTTCCACCCTGTTGCTGGGTTGGCTGATCTATGGGCTGGCGCTGTTCTGGGCCGTGGCGCGGGCGCCCTGGGTCGAGCTGTTCAGCGACTTGCGTCGTCAGCACCTGTTGTTCGGCACCATGCTGGCGCTGTTTCTGTTGTGGCTGGTGCGTCGCGACTTCGACTCCGGGCTTTCCTATCATTTCATCGGCATGACTGCCGTGACACTGCTGCTCGACTGGCCCCTGGCCGTGCTCGCCGGTCTGGCCGCACAGCTCGGCCTGCTGGCAGTCGGGCGTATGGACCTGGCCTCGCTCGGCATCAACGGCGTGCTGCTGGTCCTGATTCCGGTGCTGATCACCGAGCTATGCGCCATCCGCGTCGAGCGTGCGCAGCCGCGCAACCTGTTCGTCTACATCTTCTTCTGTGGCTTCTTTCCGGCGGCGCTGGCCACCCTGGTGACGCTGCTCGGCGGGCTTGCCCTGTTGTGGATGGATGGTCTGTTCCCGATGCCGCCCTGGCTGGACGACTTTGCCGGCTACCTGTGGCTGGTAGCGTTCCCTGAAGCCTTCATCAACGGCACCATCGTCACCGCGCTGGTGGTGTTCTACCCGGACTGGCTGGAAACCTTCAATCGCAGCCGCTACCTGCAGGCGCCCTGGAAGGAGAGTGATCGCGACGGCTGAATGGCGTTGTATGGGCCAGTTGAATGACGCAGGCGGGATTGATCCTGATCAAGGATCGTAATGGATCTGTCGCCATGCTGTGACTAACACCATTGAGGAGTTGATCATGAGCATTCACAGTTGGGCCAGAAACGCACTTGCCGAAGATCTGCGCGCTGCTCAGGCGCAGGGTTTTCAACCGGAACTGATACTGCGGGCACTGCTTGCCGAGATCGTTCAGCAGAACAAGGCGCTGCGTGATGTCCGGGAGCTGGCCCACGAGCTGCAGTTTCTCGCCGACAATCTCGACGATGAGCGCGATTACGCTTTTATGCGCCCCTGAGAACCGTAGGGTGCGCTATGCGTTTCCAGGCGTGACTGCAGGAGCGGCTTCAGCCGCGATCGCATTACTAATGCGGTTGCGTCGGCAGGTCGCCGCTGAAGAGCTCGTCTTCCAGGTCATTGCCGGGAATGGCGTGTTCGCCAGCGGCCCAGGCGCCGAGATCGATCAGTTTGCAGCGCTCGCTGCAGAAGGGGCGGTAGGTATTTTCAGTTTTCCATTCGACGGGCGCGCCACAGGTGGGGCATTGAACGGTCGTGGTCATGGCTGGCCTCCGCGTAGGGTCAGATAGAAGGTGTGCAGGCGCTCGACCTCCGCGTTCAGCCAGGCCATGTCGCGGTCATTGACCAGCACGTCATGGGCATGACGCAGGCGTTCTTCGCGGCTGGTCTGGGCCTGCATGATGGCGCGAACCTGCTCTGCCGAACTCTGGTCGCGCGCGATGGTGCGTTGAATCTGCAGCTCGGCAGGGGTATCGACGACCAGCACGCGCTGGGTGATATGCCGCTGGCCGGACTCGACCAGCAACGGCGAAACCAGGATGGCGTACGGCGACTCGGCGCGTGCCAGTACCTGAGCGATCTCCTGGCCGATCAGTGGGTGCAGCAGGCTTTCCAGCCAGCGACGCTGTTCAGGGGCGGCAAAAACCAGTTTACGCAGCGCGGCACGATCCAGCTCGCCATTGGCCAGCAGCACGCCCGTGCCGAAATGCTCGACGATTTTTGCCAGCGCCGGGCGGCCCGGTTCGACCACCCAGCGTGCGGCGTGGTCGGCATCGACCACATGCACGCCGCGCTCGATAAAACCTTGCGCCACTGCGCTCTTGCCGCTGCCAATGCCGCCAGTCAGGCCGAGAATCCAGGGTTTCATCACGCCAATGCAGCCTCGTTATTGCTCAAGGGCGCGATTGTAGGGCGGATTACTGGATGATGCGAACCGCGTGTGCCGCGATCCGCCATCCCCGCGAAGGCGGGGGCCCAGCTCGTGGAGTCAGGATAACTCCCGGACTCACGCCTTCGCGGAAGTGAC
Source organism: uncultured Pseudomonas sp. (assembly GCA_964543555.1). GTDB lineage: Bacteria > Pseudomonadota > Gammaproteobacteria > Pseudomonadales > Pseudomonadaceae > Aquipseudomonas. Next base: position 9,018 of record CAZIZA010000076.1, on the reverse strand, counting down.
GAGTGTCGCAGGGTGAGCTCAAAACCCCGCGAACTTCAGATAACTGCCGGTAATCACATCGCCCCACAGCAGCGCGATCCACCCGGCAATCGCCAGATAAGGGCCAAAGGGCATGGGGGTGCTGGCATCGCTGCCGCGCGCACGCAGCAGAATGACCCCCAGTACGGCACCGATCAGCGACGACAGCAGAATGGTCAGCGGCAGAATCTGCCAGCCACCCCAGGCGCCCAGCATCGCCAGCAGCTTGAAGTCGCCGTAACCCATGCCTTCCTTGCCGGTCATCAGCTTGAACAGCCAGTACACCGACCACAGGCTCAGGTATCCGGCAATCGCACCCCACAGAGCATCTTCCAGGCGGGTGAACAGCCCGAAGTAATTGACGATCAGGCCCAGCCACAAGAGTGGCAGCACCAGCACATCCGGCAGAAGCTGGTGATCGGCATCGATCAGGCTCATCGCCAGCAACCCCCAGGCCAGAAGCAGCATCGCACCGGCCTGCCAGGTGAAGCCGAAGTGCCAGGCGACGTAAGCGGAAAGCAGGCCGCAGCTCAGCTCGACGAGAGGATAGCGCGTGCTGATGGGCGCTTTGCAATTCGAGCATTTGCCGCGCAGAAACACATAGCTGATGAGCGGGATGTTCTCCCAGGGACGAATCTCATGACCACAAGCCGGGCACGCAGAATTGGGCAACAGCAGGTTGAAGGTTTCTGCCTGTGGGGCGGGGGGTAACTCCAGCACTTCACGCGCCTGACACTGCCAGTCGCGTTGCAGCATCAGCGGCAGGCGGTAGACCACCACGTTGAGGAAGCTGCCGATCAACAGGCCGAAAAGGGCGCAGATAAAAACAAAGGCCGACAGATTGTCGGCCAGAAATTCGAACACCATGGGTTAGCCGACCACCGCACCAAGCTGGAAGATAGGCAGGTACATGGCGATGATCAGGCCACCGACCAACACCCCGAGCACGGACATGATCAGTGGCTCCATCAGCGTGGTCAGGTTGTCCACGGCATTGTCCACTTCTTCCTCGTAATAACTGGCGGTTTTATCCAGCATTTCGTCCAGTGAACCGGCCTCTTCACCAATAGCGGTCATCTGCACGGCCATGGTGGGGAAAATCCCGGTGTTGCGCATGGAGAAGTTGAGTTGTGAGCCAGACGATACGTCGGTCTTGATACGGTTGACCGCATTGCGGAACACCACGTTACCGGTCGCACCTGCGACGGAATCCAGCGCATCAACCAACGGGACGCCAGCTGCAAATGTAGTTGCCAGGGTTCGGGCAAAACGCGCGACGACTGCCTTGTACAGAATCGGGCCAATGATAGGGGTCTTGAGTAGCGCCCGGTCCAGCGAATCGCGAAACTTCTCCGAGCGTTTGTATGCCTGGCCGAAGGTGTAAAACGAGATGAACATCGCGAACAGTACCAGGTACCACAAGTCCTGCAGCCACCTGGAGAGGTTGACTACCATCATCGTAAAGGCTGGCAGTTGGGCACCAAACCCTTCGAATACGCTCTCGAATTGCGGTACGACTTTGATCAAAAGAATGGCCGTCACGATCACCGCCACCACGATGACCGCGATCGGATAGGTCATGGCCTTCTTGATCTTGGCCTTGAGGGATTCGGTCTTTTCCTTGTAGGTGGCAATTCGGTCCAGCAGGGTTTCCAGTGCGCCGGACTGCTCGCCTGAGTCGACCAGGTTGCAATACAGGTCGTCGAAGTACATCGGCTTCTTGCGCAAGGATGAGGCAAAGCTGTTACCGGCAGCGACTTCCTGTTTGACCTCGTCGATCAGCTTGCGCATGTTCGGGTTGTCGAAGCCTTCAGCAATGATGTCGAACGACTGCAACAGCGGTACGCCTGCCTTCATCATGGTGGCCATCTGGCGGGTGAACAAGGCGATGTCCATCGGCTTGATCTTCTTGCCCGCGCTGAACAGCGAAACCGCCTTTTTGCGTACCTTGAGCGGGTTGATGCCCTGCTTGCGCAGTTGGGCTTTGACCAGTGCAGGGGATTGCCCGGCAATCTCGCCCTTGACCTTGCCGCCCTTACGATCAGTCCCTTCCCAGGCGAATACGCTGGTTTTCAGTGCTTTTTCCGCCATGGATTAATCCTTGGTCACACGGTTGACTTCTTCCAGGCTGGTGATGCCCTGCATCGCCTTGAACAGACCGGAAGTACGGAGGTCATTGAAGCCGTCAGCCCTGGCTTGGGCGGCAATTTCAATGGAGTTGCCTTCCTCCATGATAATGCGTTGCAGTGCCGGCGTGATTTTAACTACTTCATAAATCCCCACCCTTCCTTTATAGCCGCCTTTGCAATTGTCGCAGCCATTGGGGGCGTAAAGTTTGAAGCGGCCAATCTGGCTTTCCGGGAAGCCCTCCTTGAGCAAGGCTTCGCGCGGCAGCTCGGCTTCCTTCTTGCAGCTGCAAAGTTTGCGCGCCAGGCGCTGGGCGATGATCAGGTTGACCGAGGTGGCGATATTGAACGCCGGTACACCCATATTACGCAGGCGGGTCAGTGTTTCGGCGGCGCTGTTGGTGTGCAGGGTGGACATCACCATGTGCCCGGTTTGCGCGGCCTTGATGGCGATTTCGGCGGTTTCCAGATCACGGATCTCACCCACCATGATCACATCCGGGTCCTGACGCAGGAAGGCGCGCAGCGCCTGGGCGAAGTCCATGCCGTGCTTCGGGTTGACGTTGACCTGGTTGATCCCTTCCAGGTTGATTTCCACCGGGTCTTCCGCGGTGGAAATATTGATGTCCGTGGTGTTGAGAATGTTCAGGCCGGTATACAGCGAGACGGTTTTGCCCGAGCCGGTGGGGCCGGTCACCAGGATCATGCCCTGAGGCTGCTTCAGGGCTGTCATGTACAGGTCCTTCTGCTCCTCTTCATAACCGAGCGCATCGATGCCCATCTGCGCGCTGGTGGGGTCGAGAATCCGCATCACGATCTTCTCGCCCCAGAGCGTCGGCAGGGTGTTGACGCGAAAGTCGATGGCCTTGGTCTTGGAGACCTTCATCTTGATGCGGCCGTCCTGCGGCTTGCGCCGCTCGGAAATATCCAGCTGCGCCATGACCTTGAGGCGAGCGGAAAGACGGCTGGCCAACTGGATGGGCGGGCGTGCGACCTCATGCAGTATGCCATCGGTACGAAAGCGCACGCGGTAGGTTTTTTCGTATGGCTCGAAGTGCAGGTCGGATGAGCCGCCCTTGATGGCGTCCAGCAGCATCTTGTTGATAAAGCGCACCACCGGTGCGTCGTCGGCGTCATTACCGCTGGCGGCATCATCGGCGTCGTCATTGACCGCTTCGACATCAAGCCCGTCCAGGTCAACGTCGGCCAGTTCCTCCATGCCGCTGGTGCCCGCATCGAAGAACTTGTCCAGTGCGTCACCCAGTTTGTCGTCCTCGACCAGTAGCGCTTCGGTGCTGATGCCGGTGCTGAACTGCACATCGGTCAGCGCCTGGTGATTGGTCGGGTCGGACAGGGCGATAAACAGCTTGTTGCCACGGCGATAGAGCGGCAATACGCGGTGCTGGCGGCACAGCTTTTCGCTGACCAGGTCCCTTGGCTGGTGCTCCTTGTCCACGGCGCTGAGGTCGAAATAGGGCACGCCGAATTGTTCGGCGGCGATCTCGGCCACGGCGCGGCTGGAGGCCAACTTGTTCTGTACCAGGTACGACACCAGCGGAATCTTGTTACGCAGTGCCTGGGCGAAGGCCTGGCTGGCAGTGCGTTCGTCGAGAAGGCTGGCATTGACCAGTTGGCGGGCGAGGCCGGTGAGTTGGGCGGTGTCGCTCATGATGCAGGCGCTTGATCCGAGAATTGATGCTGCTTATATAGCCCATATTCCGGCCTGGCCCAAGCGCAGTGATGCAAAGTGACCAATTACGTCACATGCTGCCGTATTCGATGGTTGGCGGGTGTTCGTATCCGCTGGTATTGCCTTGTAGATGCTGCTTTTCAAAGTTGGCACGCGACCTGCTAAGTACAGGGTAGGTCACTGACCTTAACCACACAGGAGTTAATCCATGAAGTCTCTGAAGAAGCAAAAGGGTTTCACCCTGATCGAGCTGATGATCGTTGTCGCGATCATCGGCATCCTGGCCGCTATCGCCATTCCGCAGTTCAATGAGTACCGCGCCAAGGCGAACGACTCCACTGCTCAAGCTGATGTGAAAAACTCCATCAGCGTCATGACTGCCGCTCAGCGCTAAGGGTGACCGATATGAAAAAGAATCTGCTGGCTCTGTTCGCTGCTTCAGCTGTTGTGTTCGCCTCTTCGGCGATCGCCGCTCCGGCTGCAATTCAAAGCGGTACTGATATCACTACCACTCAGTGCACTATCCTTGGTGATACCGTTAAGCTGAATCTTTCGAAGGGTGTTCGTGGTGCTTACAACTGCGACGAGGCTCGCAACGCTATCAATGTGGGTGCCTGCCACGAAACTGGTAGTCGCAGCACTTCTCTTGTATGTGCTCAAATTGGTGTGAACTCAGCTGATAATACTCCGGTCTTCAACAATGCGCTTTGCAACGCTACCAACGTTGGTGAAACAGTTACCGTTGCGTCGCCGAGCTATCGTGGTTATCGCGCTTCCAGCACCGGTGGTAGCGTCGGTGCACAGTCGCTGAGCGCTAACTGCGCTGCTGGTGTGCCTGAGGGTCAACTGGTCAACTTCCAGTAACGTTTTCAGTTAATCTTAGACCCGAGGCCGTGGGGAAATTATCTTCACGGCCTTTTTATTGGCGACGTAGGCATCTTCGAGGTGGGCGGTGCAGTGTATGCGTTCTATAAATTCCGGTTTTACATTGATTGAGCTGATGATTGTGGTTGCCATCATCGGCATCCTTGCTGCCATCGCCATCCCGCAGTTCAACGAGTATCGTGCCAAGGCGAACGACGCCAATGCTCAGGCCGACGTCAAGAATTCGCTTTGGATCATGGCTTCCACGCGGAAGTGATCTGCCCCCTTATTTGGCGCTTCTGTTTGCGGTATAACAGCTGAAGCCCCACTTTCCAGATATTCTGCTTATATGTTTTCTGATTTCCGTTCTGGCATCCTGCTTGCCTTCCGGGCTCATTTCCTCTGGCTCGCCGGTATATCGCTGTTCTTTCTGGTGCTTGTCGTCTGGATGGCCTCGGAGTTCAGTGGTCGCCAACCGGCTACCGTGGCGCTGGATGTCGGGTTGTCGGCAATGCGCCTGATTCTGCCGCTGGTCATGGTGCTGATGGTGCAGGAACTGCTCTCGCGCGAGTTCGACAGGCGTTACTTTCTTTCTTCCTTGACGTATCCGCGTGCCCGGCAGGGTTTGCTGCTGGGGCGCTTCGCGTCGGTTGTCGTATTGATGGCGTGCGTGCTGATCGTGATGGCGCTTGCGCTCGGCCTGCTGGTGGCCTGGATCGGTGAAGACTACGCCCAGGCCACTGGTGTTTCGCTGGGCTGGCCTTATGTCGCGACCGTGGCGCTGATCGGGCTGGATCTGCTGGTGTTGACGGCCCTGGCGGTGTTCCTGGCAATGGTCGCGTCTACGCCCAGTTTCGTGCTGATCGGCACGCTGGGCTTCATGCTGATGGCGCGCTCCTTCGCGGCCATCATCGAGCTGCTGACCCGCGAAAGCTGGGTGGTGGAGGGGGCGGAAAGCTACCGTGCAGGCGTCGGTGTGCTCGGTTATCTGCTGCCTGACCTGGGGTCGCTCGATATCCGCATGACGGCTCTTTATGGCCGCATGGAGTTCCTGCCCAGTGATCTGGGTGTGCTGGTAGTCAGCTGCCTGGCCTATGCCTTCGCCTTCCTCGGGTTGGCGGTGTGGGTATTGCAGCGCAAGCGCTTCGCCTGATCATGTGCAAGCGTTACTCTAGTCTTCTGTTCGCCCTAGCCGGTTTCGCAGCCTTCGTGGCAGCGGTGTTATGGCGCAATGATCAGCCGGTCATCTTTCACAGCGTGACGGTCGAGGATCGCGTTGTGGTGTCCGCCCCGGTCTTGGCCGCGCTCTATGGCGGTGATCGCTTTCTTGCCGCGAATCTGGAGGCCATTCGCCTCTCCGCCACAGCGGTGGATCAGGGGCAGGCCGATCTTCACTACCTGATCCGGGCGCAGGGGGTCGTGGCCCAGCTCAATGCCTGCCACGAGGACAATTACTATCTGGCCAATGGTTTGCTGACCTGGGGTGGCGCGGTTGCCGAGGGTAATGAAGTGCTGCGTCAAGCCATCAACTGTCGTTTCTGGGATGGCATCCCGCCCTTCTTCTACGGGGTCAATCTGGCCTTTTTCGACAAGGATAAGGCGCAGGCCGTTCAGGCGTTCGAGATTGCCGCCGAACGCTGGCCGGAGAATGCCGTTACCCTCAGGCGTATGGCGATCATGTTGCGGGCCGAGGCACTGGCAGACGAGCGCTTGGCATTGAATTATCTGATGCAACAGCGTGATACGACCCATGATCCGAAGTTGCGCGATATGCTCGATAAGCGGGTGATACGTCTTCAGGGGTTGATCGATTTGCGGGCTGCTCAGCGTCGATACGAGGAGGCTCATGGCCCTTTGCAGGATTTTCAGCAGTTGGTCGACTCAGGGGAGATGGCTATGCTCCCGCAAGACCCGTTGAGACTGGGTTACGAGTTGCGTGACGGGCGTATCGAATTCAGAGAACTGAAAATTCCCGGTATGGAGAATCAGCAGTGAGTGCTGTGCTGGAGTTCAATAACGTCAGCCAGACGTTTCGTGTCAAGGGCAGAGAGGTTCGGGCGCTGAAGGACATCAGCTTCGCACTGACAGAGGGCGAAGTGTTCGGTTTCGTCGGCCCCAATGGCGCCGGCAAGTCCACCACCATCAAGGTGATGCTGGATATCATCAATGATTATCAGGGGCAGGTGAGCATCTATGGTGTGGATGCACGTAACGCGTCCGCTCGCGCGCCGCTCGCTTATGTGCCGGAAGCGCCAGCCCTCTACGAGCAGTTCACTCCGCTGGAAATTCTGCGCATGGGCCTGTCCATGTATGGCATCAAGCGCTCTGATGCCGATGCCTGGTGCATGCATTGGCTGGAGCGCTTCTCCGTCGATATGAATGCCAAGCGGCGCATTCGTGAGTTGTCCAAGGGCAATGTGCAGCGTGTGGCGCTGGCCCACGCGATGGTCGTGCAGCCCAAGCTGCTGGTGCTGGACGAGCCGCTGTCCGGTCTCGATCCGGTCGGGCGCAAGGATGTGGTGGATATCCTCACCGAGTTCAAGCAGCAGGGTGGGGCGATTTTCTTCACCTCTCACGTTTTGCATGATGTGGAGCGAATTGCCGACCGCTTTGGTTTCATCAACAAGGGCGAGCTGCTGACCGTGCGCTCGCCGCGCGAGCTGGCTGCCGAGCGCGCTGACGATATGCTGGTGCGTTATCACGCGGCGCAGCCGATTGGTCAGCCGTTGCGTGTGCTGCGCGAAGGTGAGTTCGAGTGTGAAGTGCTGCAGGCTGACCTGCCGGCTTTCATCGCGCAATTGAACCAGGTCGGCGGCCATCTGTTGACGGTCAAGCCGGCGGTGTCGCTGGAGACGGTGTTCTTCAATATTCTCGATGGCGCCGCCAGGAAGGCGACAGCCTGAAGCAGGATGCGCTGCGCGCACCGACCTTGTCGTTTTCTGCTGCTCTCCTTGCGGGCGTCTTGCCTCGGGGGGCTTTTGACTGTGCAGTGGCGACGATTCGCTACGGCGCGCGCCTCTTACAGAGTGTGATCGCTCGTGGTCTTCGGTGTGCATGGCTGACCCTGCAGCGTTGTGGCTGATTATCGAGTTGTGCAGCCTCATTCGACGTGTCTGGGATACACTTCCAGGCGTGTATAGGGAGGCCAGCCATGAATAGAGAAACCTTGATTGGGTTGCTGCGTTCGCGTCTGGACGGGGTGTTGGCTATCTACGCCTTTGGTAGCCGTGTGCAAGGTACGGCGGACAGTCGTAGCGACCTTGATCTCGCAGTGTTGGTGCGAGGGTATGCCGACCCATTACTGCTCTGGGAGCTTGCCGGAGAGGTCGCCGATATCGCCGGTTGCCCAGTTGATCTCCTGGATATGCGCAAGGCTTCTACGGTCATGCAGCAGCAGGTTTTGCAGAGGGGTGAGCGCTGGTGGGCAGCCGATGGCGTTGAGGCCGGTTTGTTCGAGTGCGCGGTGTTGAGTGAGAAGCTCGAGCTGGATCGGGCCAGGGCTCCCCTTTTACAGGAAATCGTGAGAGACGGGCGGATTTATGGTCGATGATGTCTTGCTGAACAAGGCTGCCAGCATCGAGCGTTGCGTGCGTCGAGCTCGCGAGGAGTACGGGCGTGACCCGGCGAGTTTTGCTGAAGATTACACCCGTCAGGATGCCGCAATCTTGAATATCCAGCGGGCCTGTGAGGCGGCGCTCGATATGGGCCAGCACCTGATCAGGCGCGAACGTCTGGGTGTGCCCCAGAGCGCGCGTGATGTGTTCGTTTTGCTGGCTGACGGAGGTTGGATCGAACGTGATCTGGCTGACGCCCTGAAACGTATGGTCGGTTACCGGAATATCGCCGTGCATGAGTATCAAGCGCTGCAATTGCCTATAACCGTCGCTGTCATCACGCGACACCTGGGCGAATTTCTCGACTATTCCCAGAGCATTTTGTTGAAGGATGCTCAGCAAGATTAAAGCGCGGTTTGACCTGTAGGAGCCCCGCCCCGGGGCGAATGGTGTGTAGTGCGGTGCGATTTCGCTGAGGCATCGATTCGCCGCGAGGCGCAGCTCCTCCAGTGAGTCGGTGGCTTACAAGGCCAACCGCATGGACAGATCCACCGCCTTCACATCCTTGGTCAGCGTCCCCAGCGAGATGTAGTCCACGCCTGTCTCGGCGACGCCGCGCAAGGTGCTGTCGTTGATGCCGCCCGAGGCTTCAAGCTTGGCGCGGCCGGCGGTGAGCCTTACGGCTTCGCGCATGTCGTCCAGTGACAGTTCGTCGAGCATGACGATATCGGCGCCGGCCTCCAGCGCTTCGCGCAGTTCTTCCAGG
>CAZIZA010000075.1:0-14448 GCA_964543555.1 uncultured Pseudomonas sp. | reverse complement strand
CGGCCACGCCGCTGGACGTGCTCAAGTACGTGATGGACAAGGTCGACATGATCCTCCTGATGAGCGTCAACCCCGGTTTCGGCGGGCAGAAGTTCATCCCCGGCACCCTCGACAAGCTGCGCGAAGCCCGCGCGCTGATCGACGCCAGCGGGCGTGAGATCCGCCTGGAGATCGACGGCGGCGTCAACGTGCAGAACATCCGCGAGATTGCCGAGGCGGGCGCCGACACCTTCGTTGCCGGCTCGGCGATCTTCAACCAGCCGGACTACAAGGCGGTGATCGACGCCATGCGCGCCGAACTGGCCCAGGTGCGTGGATGAAACCGCTGCGCGCGCTGTGTGGCGGCGAGCTGCCGCGCCTGGTGATGTTCGACCTGGACGGCACGCTGATCGACTCGGTGCCGGATCTGGCCGAAGCCGTCGACCGTATGCTGGTCGAACTGGGGCGTGCACCTGCTGGCGTTGAAAAGGTTCGTGACTGGGTTGGCAATGGCGCGCGGGTGCTGGTGCGCCGCGCCCTGGCCGGTGGCCTGGATCACGCTGCAGTGGGCGAGGCCGAGACGGAAGAGGCGCTGGCGCGTTTTCTCGATATCTACGCCGACTGCCATAACCTGACCGCGCTCTATCCTGGTGTGCACGAGCTGCTTGAGGCCTTGAGCACGGCGGCCGTGGAACTCGCCGTGGTGACCAACAAGCCGGAGCGTTTCGTCGCGCCGTTGCTGGAACAGGTGGGCCTGGGCGGTTATTTCCGCTGGATCATCGGCGGCGATACCCTGCCGCAGCAGAAACCTGACCCGGCGGCGCTGCTGCAGGTGATGCGTCTGGCTGGGGTGGAGGCGGCGCAATCGTTGTTCGTCGGCGACTCGCGCAACGACGTGCTGGCTGCCCGCGCCGCCGACGTGCCCTGCGTGGCGGTGAGCTACGGCTATAACCATGGCCGGCCGATTGCCGAGGAAGAGCCGAGCCTGGTGGTCGATAGCCTGGTCGAGCTGTTACAGGGAGATAGGGGCGCGTAGCTCGCGCTTTATCGACTCACCGAGGCGACCTTGCCGGTGGACAGGGGACGCGTCGTCCACCCTACGGTTAAACAGCTTTTGTAGGAGCGGATTTATCCGCGAAACTGGTGCTTGAGATCGCGGATAAATCCGCTCCTACCCAGCTATCGCTTTGCCCCGCTTGCAGCGCTTGGCGTGTAGCTGCTACCTTGGCCGCTCTCCTTATTCCCCCGCCTGTCGAGATCGCACCGTGGTGGTTAGCTGCAAACTCTGGATGAAAGTGATCAAGGCGTTGGCCCGTTGGCGCTGGCGCGCCTGATTTCGTCCTGCCGCTGCGCGCGGCCCGTTTGCACCCGACCGTTTACCCCGAGCCATGAGGCTGATCATGACCCATGAAGAATTCCTGCGTTTAGCCGCTGAAGGCTACAACCGCATTCCGCTTGCCTGCGAAACCATCGCCGACTTCGACACGCCGTTGTCGATCTACCTGAAACTGGCCGATGCGCCCAACTCCTACCTGCTCGAATCCGTGCAGGGCGGCGAAAAGTGGGGCCGCTACTCGATCATCGGCCTGCCGGCGCGCACCGTGCTGCGTGTGCACGGTCATGAGGTGGTGATCAGCACCGACGGCGTCGAAGTCGAGCGTCACGAATGTGAAGACCCCCTGGCCTTCGTCGAGCAGTTCAAGGCGCGCTACAAGGTGCCGACCATCGCCGGGTTGCCACGTTTCAATGGCGGCCTGGTCGGTTACTTCGCCTATGACAGCGTACGTTACGTCGAGCCCAAGCTGGCCGCCGGGGTGAACCCCGATGCGCTGGACACGCCGGACATCCTGCTCAACGTCTCCGATGCCGTGGTGGTGTTCGATAACCTGGCCGGCAAGATGCACGCCATCGTACTTGCTGACACGGCCCAAGCCGATGCCTTCGCCTGTGGTCAGCAGCAGTTGCAGGACATCCTGCACAAGCTGCGTCAGCCGTTCACACCGCGTCTGGGTGTGGACCTGAACAAGCCGGCAGGCGCGGAGCCGGCGTTCCGCTCCAGCTTCAGCCGCGAGGATTACGAACGCTCGGTCAGTGCCATCAAGGATTACATCCTGGCTGGCGACTGCATGCAGGTGGTGATTTCCCAGCGCATGTCGATTCCGTTCAAAGCGGCGCCCATCGACCTGTACCGTGCGCTGCGCTGCATCAACCCGACACCGTACATGTACTTCTTCAATTTTGGCGATTTCCATGTGGTGGGCTCGTCGCCGGAAGTGCTGGTGCGCGTCGAGGACAACCTGGTCACCGTGCGGCCCATCGCCGGCACCCGCCCGCGTGGCGCCACCGAAGAGCAGGATCTGGCTTTGGAAGAAGACCTGCTGGCCGATGCCAAGGAAGTCGCCGAGCACCTGATGCTCATCGACCTGGGTCGTAACGACACCGGCCGCGTCTCGGAAATCGGCTCGGTGAAACTGACCGAGAAGATGGTCATCGAGCGCTACTCCAACGTCATGCACATCGTTTCCAACGTCACCGGCGAGCTGAAAAAAGGCCTGACTTCGATGGACGCCCTGCGCGCCATCCTGCCGGCCGGCACCCTGTCCGGGGCGCCGAAGATCCGCGCCATGGAAATCATCGACGAGCTGGAGCCGGTCAAGCGCGGGGTCTACGGCGGCGCAGTCGGTTACTACGCCTGGAACGGCAACATGGACACCGCGATTGCGATTCGCACGGCGGTGATCAAGGATGGCGAGCTGCACGTGCAGGCCGGTGCCGGCATCGTCGCCGACTCGGTGCCCGCGCTGGAGTGGGAAGAAACCCTGAACAAGCGTCGCGCCATGTTCCGCGCCGTCGCGCTCGCCGAACAGACGGCCGTCCAGGCCCAGGAATAACAGGAGCCGTACCATGCTTTTGATGATCGATAACTACGACTCCTTCACCTACAACGTCGTGCAGTACCTGGGTGAACTGGGCGCCGACGTGCACGTGATTCGTAACGATGAACTGACCATCGCCGAGATCGAGGCTCTGCAGCCCGAGCGCATCGTCGTCTCGCCCGGCCCGTGCACGCCGACCGAGGCGGGGGTGTCCATCGAGGCCATCCTGCACTTCGCCGGCAAGTTGCCGATCCTCGGTGTCTGCCTCGGCCACCAGAGCATCGGCCAGGCCTATGGCGGCGACGTGGTGCGTGCGCGCCAGGTGATGCACGGCAAGACCAGCCCGGTGTTCCATGCGGACAAGGGCGTATTCGCGGGTCTGAACAACCCGCTCACCGTGACCCGCTATCATTCCCTGGTGGTCAAGCGCGAAACCCTGCCGGATTGCCTGGAAATCACCGCATGGACCCAGCATGAAGACGGCTCGGTCGACGAGATCATGGGCTTGCGCCACAAGACCCTCAACGTCGAGGGCGTGCAGTTCCACCCCGAGTCCATCCTCACCGAGCAGGGCCACGAACTGTTCGCCAACTTCCTCAAGCAGACCGGAGGCGTGCGCGCATGAATATCAAGGAAGCCCTGGGCCGCATCGTCGCTCAGCTCGATCTGACTACCGAGGAAATGCAGGCAGTCATGCGCGAAATCATGACCGGCCAGTGCACCGATGCCCAGATTGGCGCATTCCTCATGGGCATGCGCATGAAGAGCGAGACCATCGACGAGATCGTCGGTGCCGCCAGCGTCATGCGTGAGCTGGCCGCTCCTGTGGTGATCGATGCCGAGCGCCTGGTCGACACCTGCGGCACCGGCGGCGACGGCATGAACATCTTCAACGTCTCCACGGCGGCGGCCTTCGTCGTCGCGGCGGCGGGCGGCAAGGTGGCCAAGCACGGCAACCGTGCGGTGTCCGGCAAGAGCGGCAGCGCCGATCTTCTGGAAGCTGCGGGCGTCTACCTGGGGCTCAAGCCCGAGCAGGTGGCGCGTTGCGTCGAAAGCGTCGGGGTCGGCTTCATGTTCGCCCCGTCTCATCACGGCGCGATGAAGCATGCCATTGGCCCGCGCCGCGAGCTGGGCCTGCGCACCATCTTCAACATGCTCGGCCCGATGACCAATCCGGCAGGCGCCAGGCATCAGGTCATCGGCGTGTTCAGCCAGGCGCTGTGCCGGCCGATGGCTGAAGTGCTGCAGCGCCTGGGCAGCGAGCACGTGCTGGTGGTGCATGCGCAGGATGGTCTGGACGAGATCAGCCTGGCCGCGCCGACCTTCGTCGCCGAGCTCAAGGACGGCAAGGTCAGCAAGTACCGTATCCAGCCCGAGGATTTCGGCATCAAGAGCCAGAGCCTGATCGGTCTGACCGTCGACAACGCCGAGCAGTCGCTGGAGCTGATTCGCGACGCGCTGGGTCGTCGCAAGACCGACAATGGCCAGAAGGCTGCCGACATGATTGTGCTCAATGCTGGCGCTGCACTCTATGCGGCTGACCATGCCAGCAGCCTGCGTGAAGGCATCCAGCTGGCGCACGATGCCCTGCACACCGGCCTGGCGCGCGAGAAGCTGGAGGAACTGGTGTCCTTTACCGCGGTATTCAAACAGGAGAACGAAGGGTGAGCGTACCAACCGTACTGGAGAAGATCGTCGCCCGTAAGTTCGAGGAAGTGGCGGCGCGCCGTGCCCAGGTCAGCCTGGCTGAGGTTGAAGCGGCTGTGCGCAGTGCCGACGCACCGCGTGGCTTCGCTCGCGCGCTGCTGGAGCAGGCGGCGCGCAAGCAGCCGGCTGTGATCGCCGAGATCAAGAAGGCCTCGCCGAGCAAGGGCGTGCTGCGCGCCGACTTCGTGCCGGCCGATATCGCCCGCAGCTACGAGGCCGGTGGCGCCACCTGCCTGTCGGTGCTGACCGATATCGATTTCTTCCAGGGCGCTGATCAATACCTGCAGCAGGCGCGTGCGGCCTGCGCGCTGCCGGTGATTCGCAAGGATTTCATGGTCGATCCGTACCAGATCGTCGAAGCTCGCGCACTGGGCGCCGACTGCGTGCTGCTGATCGTGTCCTGCCTGGATGACGTGCGCATGGCCGAGCTGGCCTCTGTTGCCAAGGATGTCGGCCTCGACGTGCTGGTCGAGGTGCATGACGGCGCCGAACTGGAGCGGGCGCTAAATACGTTGGACACACCACTGGTGGGCATCAACAACCGTAACCTGCACACCTTCGATGTCAGCCTGGAAACCACCCTCGACCTGCTGCCGCGCATTCCGCGTGACCGCCTGGTGGTCACCGAGAGTGGCATTCTCAATCGCGCCGATGTCGAGCTGATGGAGATCAACGAGGTCTATGCCTTTCTGGTCGGTGAGGCCTTCATGCGTGCGGAAAGTCCGGGCAGCGAATTGCAGCGCCTGTTCTTCCCCGAGCGCGGTCGACCTGCCGTTATCGGCACTGACCCCGAATAGCGCGCATGAAAAAGCCGGCAATCAAGCCGGCTTTTTATTGGGCAAGTTTCAGCGGGTGCCGAAAACCACCATGGTCTTGCCTTTGACGTGCACCAGGCCCTGTTCTTCCAGGGACTTGAGTACACGGCCGACCATCTCGCGCGAACAACCGACGATGCGGCCGATTTCCTGGCGGGTGATCTTGATCTGCATGCCATCCGGATGGGTCATGGCATCCGGCTGCTTGCACAGGTCGAGCAGGGTACGCGCGACGCGGCCAGTGACGTCGAGGAATGCCAGATCGCCGACCTTGCGTGTGGTATTGCGCAGGCGCTCGGCCATCTGGCTGCCGAGGGCGAAGAGAATTTCGGGGTCCTGCTGGGTCAATTCGCGGAACTTGGCATAGCTGATTTCCGCTACTTCGCATTCAGTCTTGGCCCGAACCCAGGCACTGCGCTCCTTGTCCGAGCCGTCTTTCTCGAACAGGCCCATCTCGCCGAAGAAGTCCCCGGAGTTAAGGTAGGCGATGATCATTTCACGACCATCATCATCCTCGATGAGGATGGTGACTGAACCCTTGACGATGAAGAACAGTGTTTCGCAGCGATCACCGGCATAAATGATGGTGCTTTTTGCCGTGTAGCGACGGCGATGACAGTGCGCGAGAAGCTTGTCGAGATTCTTGATTTTAGGTGTAAGGGTAATAGCAACCATGCCCGAGTCCCGAAAATGAAAGATGAAGGCCTTTGTCCAACGGCAATTTCTTATTAGTTATCCGGCCAAGTGTGCCAGCAATCCGACGTCAGCTTAACAGACACACTGGGAGCGGGGTCTTTTTTGCGAGCTGGGTAACATTACTCGGCGGAACTTTAGCGTGATTGACGCGGATCAGACTGCCTCCCGGCTGTGCTAATCTGCCGGACTTTTCCACTCTGGGAGCCAATATCGATGAAAGCGCGTGTGCAATGGGCCGGTGAAGCCCTGTTCCTCGGTGAGTCCGGTAGTGGCCATGCCGTGGTGATGGATGGTCCGCCCGATGCCGGTGGCCGTAACCTCGGTATTCGGCCGATGGAGATGCTGCTGATTGGCCTTGGTGGCTGCAGCAACTTCGATGTTGTCAGCATCTTGCGCAAAGGTCGCCAGCCAGTAGAAAGCTGCGAAGTGTTCCTCGATGCCGAGCGTGCGGACGAAGAACCGAAGGTGTTCACCAAGATTAACCTGCATTTCGTGGTCAAGGGCCGTGGGCTGAAAGAGGCGCAGGTGAAGCGGGCGGTGGAGCTGTCGGCGGAAAAGTATTGCTCGGCATCGATCATGCTGGGCCGCGCCGGTGTAGAGATCAGCCACGACTATGAAATTGTCGAACTGGGCTGAGGCTCGCGGAAAATGACGAGGGCGCCAATGGCGCCCTCGTTCGTTTCAGATGCGGTAGGTGCTGCTGGTCATGACCTTCGACAACAAGGTCATGCCGAACTTGACCGGCGTCGGGAATCGCACGCCGCCGGCTGCAAGGGCGCTGTTGGCGTGTTGCTGCTCATCTGCGCGCATTTGTTCGAGAATGGCGCGTGACTTGGCGTCGTGTTCGGGGAGTTGCTCCAGGTGTTCATCAAGGTGTTTGCACACCTGGTCTTCAGTGGCAGCAACGAACCCGAGGCTGACGCGGTCACTGACCAGGCCGGCAACGGCGCCAACGCCGAAGGACAGGCCGTAGAACAGCGGGTTGAGTACGCTCGGCTGGCTACCCAGTTCGCGAATACGTTGCTCACACCAGGCCAGGTGGTCGATTTCTTCGTCAGCCGCATGCTCCATGGCGCTGCGCACTTCAGGCAATTTGGCGGTCAACGCCTGGCCCTGGTAAAGCGCTTGTGCACAGACTTCACCCGTGTGGTTGATGCGCATCAGCCCCGCGACATGGCGCGACTCCTCGCTGCTTAGCTCGGAATCGTTCTGCACGATGGCGGGCGAGGGACGGCCCGGGGCGCCGCTGAATGGCAGCAGTGTGCGCAATGCAGTATCGGCTTGCAGTAACAGGCGATCAACGGGGGAATACTGGCGTTCGCTGGCCATGAGGCACCTCCAGAGGTAACAACCTCGCTAGTTTACTGCAAAGTCGCCAGGTCGTCCGCGTTCAGGGTAGCTCGCGCAGCACGCGAAAACCCAGCGCATAGTCTCGGTGATGAGGCTGCTTGAGGTCACGAATACTGCTGCGCAGATAGACCGGACCACTGTTCCAGGCACCGCCGCGTACCACGCGAGGGCTGTTATCGAGCAGGCCGGCACTCTGCACCTCGCTGCCGTCGAAGCGCTGGGTGAAGGTCGAAGCCGTCCATTCCCAGACGTTGCCCGCCGTGTCATGCAAGCCATAGCCATTGGCCGGGAACTGACCAACGGCAGCCGTCTTGCTGCGTAACAGGCGCGAGCTGGCGCAACCTCGACAGTGAGCGCGTGGTGCCTGCTCACTGCTGTCAAGTTCTTCTCCCCACCAGTAGTAGCTCTGGCTGCCGCCGCGTGCCGCATACTCCCATTCGGCTTCGGTCGGCAGGCGATAACGCGCACCTGTCTCGCGTGACAACCACTGGGTATAGGCGTACGCGTCACGCCAGGACACATGAATCACCGGGCGTTGTGCAGAAAGCCCCCAGCCTTCGTTATCGGGCATGGGCAGCCGGTTGGCTTCGGCGTATTTCTGCCAGTCGGCGAAGGTGACCTCGTAGCGACCCATGGCGAAGGGCTGGTCGAAGATGATCTTGCGTGGCGGGCGCTCGTTATCGTTGCCGCGACCACTGGTATCACCCATGTGCAGGGTGCCGGGCGGAATTACCACCATTTCCGGGCCTCGCTCGCCGTTAGACAAGGGGTCGCTGATGATCTCGATGGCTGCGGCCGCTCGGTTCACCAGCAGCGTACTGGTTGCAACGGCAATGGACGCGATGACTGTCACCCAGCGCGCTTTCAGTGCTTGCATGGCGCGAGGCCTCCGGCGACGATCTGTGTGTTCAGATGGTCCATGCTGCGAGCTCCGATTCTGCGAAACCGCGGATGGTAACCCTGCTTGCCGACCTGACCAAACCTCACAAGGAGCGGGTGTTGAAGAACGATATTCATGATCTTGGATTGGTGCTCGATTCCAAGGTCAAGCTGGTGGTCATCGAATCCTGGGACGAGTGGCGCGTGCTGGAAACCCTGACCGGCCTGGCGGTCAAGCGTGGTCTGGGTCTGCATACCTGGTCGGTGACTGAAGGGCTGCAGCGCCTCGGCTTTGGCGGCGCGCCGGTCGATGAGTCGCCGACTCTGGAGCCGGAAGCGGCGCTGCGCATGATCAAGGCAGACCCGCAGCCGAATCTGTACGTGATGTGCGATCTGCATCCGTTTCTCGATGACAACCCGCGGCTGGTGCGCCTGCTCAAGGAAATTGCCATGAGCGAGGCCGCGCACAAGCCGACGCTGGTGTTGGTGTCGCATGCGATCAAGCTGCCGGCCGAAGTGCAGCGTCTCGCGGCACGCTTCAGCCTCGCGCTGCCCTCGGAGGACGAGCTGCTGAGCATTGTGCGTGACGAGGCGACACGCTGGAGCGAGGGCAATCGCGGTGCACGCGTGCGTACCGATAATCGCACCCTGCAGCAGGTGGTAAAAAACCTGCGCGGCCTTAGCCATGCCGAGGCGCGTTCGCTGGCGCGCAACGTGATCTGCGATGACGGGGCGATTACCCAGGAAGATATCCCCGAGTTGAACAAGACCAAGTTCCAGTTGCTGGATCTGGAGGGTGTGCTCAGCTTCGAGTACGACACAGCGCGTTTCGCCGACGTGGGCGGGCTGCTCAACCTCAAGCGCTGGCTGGGCGAGCGCCAGGCCGGCTTTCTCGAAGGCCAAATGACTGATGCACCGAAAGGCGTGATGCTGGTCGGTGTTCAGGGCGGCGGCAAGAGCCTGGCGGCCAAGGCTGTTGCCGGGCTCTGGGGCTTGCCGCTGCTGCGTCTCGATTTCGCCTGTCTGTATAACAAGTTCTTTGGCGAAACCGAGCGCAATCTGCGTGAGGCCTTACGCCTGGCCGAACAGATGGCGCCCTGCGTGCTGTGGATGGACGAAGTGGAGAAGGGATTGGCCAGCGGCGATCATGATGGCGGCGTGAGCCAGCGCGTGCTGGGCACCCTGCTGACCTGGATGGCCGAACGCAAGGCGCCAGTGTTCGTCGTCGCCACGGCCAATGCCATCGACCGTCTGCCGCCTGAGCTGGTGCGCAAGGGGCGTTTCGATGAGTTGTTCTTCGTCGACCTACCCAGTGCCGAGGTGCGTGCCGATATCTTCCGTATTCACCTGCAACGACGTGAGCTGGAGCCATCTGCTTTCGATCTGGCGCAACTGGCGGCTGCCAGCGAAGGTTATTCCGGGGCCGAAATCGAACAGGTTGTGGTCAGTGCGCTGTACGCGGGGCAGGCGCAGCAGCAGCCGGTTGACCAGGCGTTACTGTTGCGTGCGCTGCAGAGCACCGCGCCGCTCTCCGTTGTCATGGCCGAGCGTCTGGCTGCGTTGCGTGCATGGGCGGATGGGCGGACGGTCAACGCCGGTTGATCAGCCGCCAATGGTGAAGCGGCGGGTCAACTGAGCGCTGAGTTTACGTATCAACCAGCGTGGCCCCAGGCGTGGGATGAGCACCAGCAGGCGGTTGCGCCAACCGGGAATGATGAGGGCACGGTTCTTTTCCAGGGCGCGAACGGCAATCAGTGCCACCTCTTCTGCGCTCATCATCAGCTTGCTGCCGGCGATACGGGTGATATCCATTTGCGCTGTGCGGAAAAAGGCGCTGTGCGTTGGGCCCGGGCAGAGCACCGATACGTTGACGCCCCGGCCTTTCAGTTCCTCACGCAACCCTTCGGAAAAGTGCAGTACATAGGCTTTGCTGGCGTAGTAGCTACTCATCCAGGGGCCGGGCTGAAAGGCTGCGATCGAGGCGACATTGAGTATCTGTCCGCCGCCATGTTCGGCCATGCGCTGACCCAGCGCGTGGCACAGGCGAGTCAGCGCCAGCACGTTGACTTCCAGTTGCTCCAGCTCGCGGCTCCAGTCCTGCTCGAGGAAGGGGCCTGCGCAACCGAGGCCGGCGTTGTTCACCAGCAAGTCGACATGCCAGTGATCTTCTTCCAGCTCCAGCAGCAGGCCAGAGAGCTGCAGCGGTTCGCTGAGATCACAGAGACGGAACAGTACCTCAACGCCGAAGCGCTGGGCCAGCTCACAGGCGATGCTTTCCAGCGCATCGCGCCGACGCGCCACCAGAATCAGGTTGCGCCCACGGCGCGCCAGAGCTTCGGCCAGCGCCAGGCCAATACCGCTGGAGGCGCCAGTGATCAGTGCATAACTACGCATGTTCAGAGTTTACTGTTCCTGGTGTTCGGCAGCGCGCTCGACATAGCTCTGATACTGAGGCAGGGCGATGGCGGCGACGATGCCGGTAATGGGCACCAGCAGGAATAGCCAGGCCAGCACCTTGACCCTGGTGCTGTTCGGCGGTGGTGGCGGGCCGTAGCGGTTGACGCCCTGCGTGCCGGGAATGATCAGCATCAGCAGGGCAAAAACGCTGCCGATGAAGGGAACGAAGTTGAGCAGCCACAACCAGCCTGACCAGCCCATGTCATGCAGGCGCTGAACGCCGATGAACACGCCAATCACGATCATGGTGATGACCGCGACAACCAGTATCAGGGTGCCCACCACGCTGGACATGACCGAGACACCGGCGAACAACAGCATTAGCGGCAACATGGACAGCAACATGGCCATGGTCCAGCCCAGGTAACGTACCCGGCCGATCCGTCCGTTGATGCTGAATACCTTGAGCTCACCATATTGCGGTAGTTGTTCGGCGACATTGGCCTGCGGTGGCGCGTAAGGCGATGCAGCAGTCGCAACCTGTGTTTGAGCCGGCTGGGTTTCGGCCAGTTGCGCCTGACGGGCGAGGTATTTCTCGATGATGATGCCGCAGGCGGAGCATTCGACGGCCTTGACTTGTTCATGGCCGCATTTCGGGCAGGCCATGTTTGGCGCAGCAGCGTGCTCAGCCTCTTCGGTTTCAGCCTCGGTCGGCACCAGGCTGAGGCTGGCAGCCTGGTCGAGCTCCTTGCGGACATGAGCGCCGGCTTTCTGCAGTGCAATCACATACTGCTCCGCCTCGCTCTCATTCAGGTTACGCTTGAGCGCAACGTGCCCTCCACTGAACAGGCTGTCGATGCGTGCGAGGTCACTTTTGAATAAACGTGCCAGGTTTGTCTTGACCGTTTCCAGTGATGCATCGGGCATCAATTGGCCGTCGAACACGATCTTGTAGCGCGGTGAGTTCATGCGGGCTTCCTTGTCAGCGGGAAGAAGGAGTGAGCGAAGTGCCCGGACGGCAGGCAAGGCATAAGCCTAGAGCGCCGCGCGGCTAATGTACAA
Organism: uncultured Pseudomonas sp.; assembly: GCA_964543555.1. Classification (GTDB taxonomy): domain Bacteria; phylum Pseudomonadota; class Gammaproteobacteria; order Pseudomonadales; family Pseudomonadaceae; genus Aquipseudomonas. Next base: position 2,687 of record CAZIZA010000075.1, on the reverse strand, counting down.
GCGGCCTGAAGTGCAGGGGGCGCAGACGTTCAGGCATTGCTTATTGTGCTCCAGCGGCCGACCAACTGGCCGCGGCGCAGTAGACGTATTTCGCTGAAATCAGCCAGCAAGCCTTCACTGATGGCGGGGCGCAGAAATACCCAGTCCTGATGGGTCAGTTGGGTAGCGGCGCTACCGTTTAGGCGTTCCTGATTGGCACTGCGGCCATAGAATGAGTCGTAATCAAGCCCGGCAGGTGAAAGGGGTTGGGCCGGCCAGCGACCGCCATAGAGGTAGTAGGCATGCTGGCGGTTGGGGTTCCAGGCCTCTATCAATGGCTGTAGCGAACCCAGATAGGGCAGAGCTCCATCGAGTGCCTTGAGCACTGGGCTGGCGATCCACAGCGCGGGCTGATGCATTGCCAGCAACGCTGTATCGAACGCAGAAGGTTTGAGCAGGGCTGAACCGACGGCGACCTCGTTCAGGGCGGTCTGCTGCCGGCTGTGGAGCTGGTAAGTCAGGCTTCCGCCACCATCGAGCAGCGGTGTGGTCGGCCATAATTCGCCGAATCTCTGAGCGCTGGCGATGAACTGACGATAGCGCGCATCGGCGTCGCGCAGTGCCTGTATCTGGCTTTGCCAGGGTGGGCTGTGGGCGACATGCGCGTCATACCCCATCAGCCCCTGCAACTGCAGTTCAGGCAGTTGGCCAAGCCGTTGCAATGCCTGACCCAGCGCCTGTGGTGTGGCAAAACCGCCGCGCATGAGGCCGATATCAATTTCCAGGGCGATACGTAGCGGCCGCCCCAGTGCCCTGGCCAGTTCCGCGTATTCCATCAGGCGCTGTTCGCTGTCGATCAGCCAGGTCACCTGCCGGTCAGGGTCGAACTCCAGGTGGTGCGGCAGTTGGCGATAGCAATTCAGTGCCGCGGCGACCGGCATGGGTTTGCCCAACAGTAAATCGGCCCGAGGAAAGCTGCTGGCCAGACGATTGAACTGTGATTGATCAAAGATCATGAAGCGCTGGGTTTGCAGACGCTTGGCCAGGTACTCCAACAAGCCAGTGCTGGCCAGCGACTTGGCGACCAGGCGTAAATGAAGGCGTCCGTTCAGTTGTGCGCTCAACACGTCAGCATTGGCGTCGAGTCGGTCGAGATCAAGCAAGAGGGTAGGCATACCCTCGCCATCGCGCTGCAACTGCTGGTTGAGTGTGGCGAAGTAGGGCGCATGCGCACGACCTCGGTCAGTCGGCCGGAGTAGCCAGCTGCCGAGCAGGCCGAGTGCGCCCAATCCCAGCAAATGGCGACGTTTCATCGCGACCAGCGTTGGCCCAATTGCTGGCTACGTGTCACGGCGGCACGGTATTCACCGTCGAGTCGCGCGATCAGCGTTTCTACCGAAGGCACGTCGTCGATACCGCCGACGCCCTGGCCGGCCGACCAGACGGTTTTCCAGGCCTTGGCTTCTTCGTCCATCGGTTTGAGCTTTTCACCGTAATTGATCGCGGCCTTGTTCTGCAGCTGCTTCAGGTCGTAGCCGGCCTGCTCCAGACTCTGGCGCATGAAACTAGCTGGTACGCCGGATACGGCTGGCGTGTGGATGATGTCGGCCGCCTGCGCCTCGATAAGCATGCGTTTGTAGTCTTCTGAGGCATTGTTTTGCCGTGTGGCGATAAAGCGTGTGCCCATGTAGGCCAGGTCGGCACCGAGGAGCTGCGCGGCGAGAATGTCGTGGCCGTTATTGAGGCAACCGGACAGTAGGATCGTCTTGTCGAAGAACTGCCTGATCTCGCTCAGTAGAGCGAAGGGGCTCCAGGTGCCAGCATGGCCACCTGCGCCGGCAGCTACCGCTATCAGCCCATCGACGCCAGCTTCTGCGGCCTTTTCTGCATGGCGGCGTGTAGTCACGTCATGCAGGACCAGGCCGCCATAGCTATGGACGGCATCGACCACGTCTTTTACCGCGCCCAGGCTGGTAATGACGATGGGTACTCGGCGTTCGACGCAAATGGCCAGATCTGCCTGCAGACGCGGGTTGCTGTTATGCACGATCAAATTGACGGCATAGGGCGCGGCGTTGCTCGTAAGGCTGGCTTCAATTTCATCGAGCCAGGCAGCGAAACCGGCGCTGTCACGTTGGTTCAACGCGGGAAAGCTGCCGACGATGCCGCTATTGCAGCAGGCACTGACGAGTGCCGGGTTGGACACCAGAAACATCGGCGCCGCCACTAACGGCAGGCGCAGACGTTGTTCGAGCAAGGCTGGTAGCGACATCGCGAATGTCCTCAGAAGGGGCGGACGACGACCAGGATTACGATGCCCAGCAATGCCAGCACAGGCGCCTCATTGAACCAACGATAGAACACATGGCTGCGGCTGTTCTCACCGCGAGCGAAGCGCTTGAGCTGAGCACCGCAGAGATGGTGGTAGATCACCAGTGCTACGACCAGGGTGAGCTTGGCGTGCATCCAGCCTTGCGTGAAGTAATACGCTGAATTGAGACTGAGCAACCAGATCCCCAAGCCCAGCGTAGCGATCATCGACGGGATCATGATGCCACGGTACAGCTTGCGTTCCATGATACAGAAGCGTTCATGGCTCCCAGCATCGTTGCTCATGGCGTGATAGACGAACAGGCGTGGCAGATAGAACAAACCGGCGAACCAGCAGACCATGGCGATGATGTGCAGAGCCTTGAGCCAGAGATAGA
>CAZIZA010000074.1:0-14551 GCA_964543555.1 uncultured Pseudomonas sp. | reverse complement strand
GCGCCGTGGGTCGGCGGGTTGGAGTAGTTGGTGCGGATCACGCGCTTGAGCTGCGAGAGGACGCGAGTCGACTCTTCACGGCTGCTGGTGACCAGCGACAGGGCGCCGACGCGCTCGCCGTACAGGGAAAACGACTTGGAGAAGGAGCTGGAGACGAAGAATTCCAGGCCCGACTCGGCGAACAGGCGCACGGCTTCGGCGTCCTCTTCGATGCCGTCACCGAAGCCCTGGTAGGCGATGTCGAGGAAGGGCACGTGCTCGCGCTCACGCAGGACGTCCAGCACGGCTTTCCAGTCTTCCAGTTGCAGGTCGACGCCGGTCGGGTTGTGGCAGCAGGCGTGCAGCACGACGATGGAGCGGGCCGGCAGGTTGCGCAGGTCTTCGAGCATGCCGCCACGATTTACGCCGTTGCTGAACGGGTCGTAGTAGCGGTAGTTCTGCACCGGGAAACCGGCGGTCTCGAACAGGGCGCGGTGGTTTTCCCAGCTCGGGTCGCTGATGGCCACGGTGGCATCCGGCAGCAGGCGCTTGAGGAAGTCGGCACCGATTTTCAGGGCGCCCGTGCCGCCGAGGGCTTGAGAAGTGATCACACGACCGGCTTCGATCAACGCGGCGCCCTTGCCGAACAGCAGTTCCTGCACGGCCTTGTCGTAGGCGGCGATGCCTTCGATCGGCAGGTAACCACGCGGGGCGTGCGCCTCGATACGTGCCTTTTCGGCTTCTGCGACGGCGCGCAGCAGCGGAATTCGCCCCTCCTCGTTGTAGTAGACGCCCACGCCAAGGTTGACCTTGGTGGTGCGGGTGTCCGCGTTGAATGCTTCGTTGAGGCCCAGGATGGGATCGCGCGGAGCCATTTCGACGGCAGAGAAGAGACTCATGATGGGTGTGGCAACTCGAGTGAGGGGTGGGAGGCCAGGCGTCCCCGACAAAAGCGCTAGGGGGCGCGTAAACGGGGCGTTAGTATAACGACCCTGTATCCAGGGGGCGACAGCGCAAAGCCCTGAATTAAGGCCTTTTGCCAGGTAATTCGACTCTACCTGGACCTATTGCCGAATCGCCCCGCAATTCATGGCGTTTGACGCAGTCCGAACGGGCGCGTCACAGCCATTTGTCGAGGTGCTGCATGTCCGAATTTCAGTTGGTGACCCGCTTCAAACCTGCCGGCGATCAGCCTGAGGCGATCCGGCAGATGGTCGAGGGGCTGGAGGCGGGGCTTTCGCACCAGACGCTGCTGGGGGTGACCGGCTCGGGCAAGACCTTTTCCATCGCCAACGTGATTGCCCAGGTGCAGCGCCCGACGTTGGTATTGGCGCCGAACAAGACCCTGGCCGCGCAGCTGTATGGCGAGTTCAAGTCGTTCTTCCCGAACAACGCGGTGGAGTATTTCGTCTCCTACTACGACTACTACCAGCCGGAAGCCTACGTGCCGTCGTCGGACACCTTTATCGAGAAGGATGCCTCGATCAATGACCACATCGAGCAGATGCGTCTGTCGGCGACCAAGGCGCTGATCGAGCGCAAGGACGTCATCGTGGTCTGCACGGTTTCTTCGATCTACGGCCTGGGTAGCCCCGAGGAGTACCTGAAAATGGTGCTGCACCTCGACCGTGGCGACAAGATGGATCAGCGTGCGCTGCTGCGCCGCCTGGCCGAGTTGCAGTACACGCGCAACGACATGGATTTTGCCCGTGCCACTTTTCGCGTGCGTGGCGACGTGATCGATATCTTCCCGGCGGAATCGGATCTTGAAGCCATTCGTGTCGAGCTGTTCGACGACGAAGTGGAGAGTATCAGCGCCTTCGATCCGCTGACCGGCGAGGTGATCCAGAAGCTGCCGCGCTTCACCTTCTACCCCAAGAGTCACTACGTCACCCCGCGTGAAACCCTGCTGGAGGCGGTCGAGCACATCAAGGTCGAGCTGCAGCAGCGCCTGGAATACCTGCGTGGCGCCAACAAGCTGGTGGAGGTGCAGCGCCTGGAGCAGCGCACGCGCTTCGATCTGGAGATGATCCTCGAACTGGGCTACTGCAACGGCATCGAAAACTACTCGCGCTACTTGTCAGGCCGCCCGGCCGGCGCGCCGCCGCCTACGCTGTATGACTACCTGCCGGATGAAGCTTTGCTGGTGATCGACGAATCCCACGTGTCGGTGCCGCAGGTCGGCGCGATGTACAAGGGTGACCGTTCGCGTAAGGAAACCTTGGTGGAATATGGCTTCCGCTTGCCGTCGGCGCTGGACAACCGGCCGATGCGCTTCGAGGAGTGGGAGTCGGCTTGCCCGCAGACCATTTTCGTTTCCGCGACGCCTGGGCCTTATGAGGGCGAGCATGCCGGGCGGGTGGTGGAGCAGGTGGTGCGCCCCACCGGGCTGGTCGACCCGCTCATTGAAGTACGCCCGGCGCGTACGCAGGTCGATGACCTGCTGTCGGAGATTCGTTTACGCGTAGCTACGGGTGACCGGGTGCTGGTCACCACCCTGACCAAGCGCATGGCTGAAGACTTGACCGACTACCTGGGCGACCACGACGTGAAGGTGCGCTATCTGCACTCGGATATTGATACCGTGGAGCGGGTGGAGATCATCCGCGATCTGCGCCTGGGCACCTTCGACGTATTGGTGGGTATCAACCTGCTGCGTGAAGGCCTGGACATGCCCGAGGTGTCGCTGGTGGCGATCCTCGATGCGGACAAGGAAGGCTTCCTGCGCAGCGAGCGCTCGCTGATCCAGACCATCGGTCGCGCGGCACGTAACCTCAACGGCAAGGCGATTCTTTACGCCGACAACATGACCGGCTCGATGCAGCGCGCTATCGATGAGACCGAGCGGCGCCGTGCCAAGCAGATCGCCTTCAATGAAGCCAATGGCATCGTGCCCAAGGGCGTGCAGAAGGACGTCAAGGATATCCTCGAAGGTGCCGTGGTGCCGGGCGCGCGCAGTAACAAGCGCAAGGGCATGGCCAAGGCGGCGGAGGAGAGCGCTCGCTACGAGAACGAGCTGCGTTCGCCGAGCGAGATCACCAAGCGCATTCGCCAGTTGGAGGAGAAGATGTATGCCCTGGCCCGCGATCTGGAATTCGAGGCCGCTGCGCAGTTGCGTGACGAGATTCAGAAGCTGCGAGATCGCTTGTTGCAGGTTTAATGGTGTCGCGTGGCGCGGCGTTGCCCGGCCCCAAGGTGAAGCTTTTGGCTCTGCGGTGTTGTCTCGATTTGCCTGGAAGATCGCCGCAATGTGGTAATGCTGTTCACATAAGAAACGGTGGATCGCGGGCCGCGTTCGGAGAGGGGGACGCTGGCGGTTTTGCTGCGTTCCAGCCCTCTCCACTAGGCGTGCCCCAATAAATGGGAGAGTGGAGCTAAGTGCGTGCTGCCCTAAATGAACAGCATTAGCTGCAATGTGGTGCCTCGCGCGACAAACCATCGCCGCCAAAGCGCCTTCCACCCGGGTTGATGGCGCAGCGCTAGTGCTCCGATTGCATCCAGATCGGCGTTGTCGGCTAAGCTCGGCTGATCACTGCGGACGAGGCAAGCGTAATGGGGCAACAATGGCCGGCCGGCGAGATCGCTCGCCTGATCCTCGAGGGCTTCGACGATTACCGCGAGCATTTTCGCCAGATCACCGATGGCGCGCGCGTGCGCTTCGAGCAGGCGCAATGGCAGGAGGCGCAGCAAGCTTCGGCGGCGCGGATCAACCTCTATGAGGAGAAGGTCGCAGAAACCCGCGAGCGTTTGTTGCAAGGGTTCGACGCTTCGCTGTTGGAAGTCGGGCAGTGGCCGCTGGTCAAGAGCGCCTATATCGCCCTGATCGATCTGCGCTTCGACGACGAGCTGGCCGAAACCTGGTTCAACTCGATTTTCTGCAGCCTGTTCAGCCATGACCAGATCAGCGATGGCTGCATGTTCATTCATACCACGCGGCCATCACTGCGCAACCAGCCCAGCGCGGCGCAGACGCGCAGCTATCAGCCTGCTGGCGAGCTGCACCTGGCGCTGCAGGCGATCTTCGAGGATTATCGTTTCGACGTGCTCTACGAAGACCTGCCTCGCGATTTGCAGCGCCTGGAAGAGCAACTGCGCGCCAGCCTGCCCGATTGGGTGTGCAAGGACCCGCAGCTGCGCATCGAGCTGTTTTCCTCGGTGCTGTATCGCAACAAGGGCGCCTACCTGATCGGGCGCATTTACACCCGCGAGGACCAGTGGCCGCTGGCGATCCCCTTGCTGCACCGCGAAGGGCAGGGCATCCAGGTCGATGCGGCGATCACCGATGAGGCGGAGGTGTCGATCATCTTCTCCTTCACCCGCAGCTACTTCATGGTGGATGTAGCCATCCCGGCCGAGTTCGTCGGCTTTCTCAAGCGCATCCTGCCGGGCAAGCACATCGCCGAGCTGTACACCTCGATCGGCTTCTACAAGCACGGCAAATCCGAGTTCTACCGGGCGCTGATCGGCCACCTGGCCAGCACCGATGATCGCTTCATCATGGCGCCGGGTGTACGTGGCATGGTCATGAGCGTGTTCACCCTGCCGGGGTTCAATACCGTGTTCAAGATCATCAAGGACCGTTTCGCCCACGCCAAGACGGTGGACCGCAACACGGTGATCGAGAAGTATCGCCTGGTCAAAAGTGTCGACCGGGTAGGGCGCATGGCCGATACCCAGGAGTTTGCCGATTTCCGTTTTCCCAGGGCCAAGTTCGAACCCGAGTGCTTGGCCGAGTTGCTGGAGGTGGCGCCATCGACCGTGGTGGTCGAGGGCGACAGCGTGCTGGTACGCCACTGTTGGACCGAGCGGCGCATGACGCCGCTGAACCTCTATCTCGAAGGCGCTAGCGAGGCCCAGGTACGCGAGGCGCTGGACGACTACGGCCTGGCCATAAAGCAGCTTGCTGCAGCCAATATCTTCCCTGGCGACATGTTGCTTAAGAACTTCGGCGTCACCCGCCATGGCCGCGTGGTGTTCTACGACTACGACGAGATCTGCTTTCTCACCGAGGTGAATTTCCGGCGCATTCCGCCGCCGCGTTTTCCCGAAGACGAGATGAGTTCCGAACCCTGGTATTCGGTGGGGCCGATGGACGTGTTCCCCGAGGAGTTTCCGCCGTTTCTGTTCGCCGATATCAAGCAGCGCCGGCTATTCAGCCAGTTGCATGGCAATCTCTATGAGGCCGATTACTGGAAACAATTGCAGGAGGCGATTCGCGCAGGCAAGGTAATCGACGTGTTCCCCTATCGGCGCAAAAGCCCGGTAATTTGACGGCGGCTGGTTGAAATCCGGTTTGCCCGGCCTAATCTGATAGGTGAGCCGCTGGCTCTTCCCTTTACTTGGCAGGAGGTAGTACCCATGCTCGCCAAGCTGCAAGAACAACTGCAAGCCCTGTTGCAGGCCCTTGGCCTTGTCCCGCAACCTCAGCCGATTCGTATCAGCGAAGCCGAGCAGGAGCGCCTGCGGCGCGAAGCGCTCCAGCGTCGTCGCTGAAATCTTAGGTGAGCTGATGGGCGCTGAACCAGGCCTCTATCAGCTCGCGCATCCGCTGCCCCGAAAAACTGGCGAAATGCCCGCCATGCACGGTGCGTACGGGCAGTTCGCGCAGGCGCGCCAGGCTGTGCGCGTAATCTTCCAGGTTCGAATGGTAGGCGTCCTCGATCAATGGGCCGTCGTAGAGGATGTCGCCGGAAAACAGCGTTTGCGTCTGCGCTTCCCACAGGCTGATGCCGCCCGGTGAATGACCGGGTGTGTGCAGCACCTGCAAGACCCGATTACCCAGGTCCAGCACGTCGCCATCTTCGATCAGGCGCGTAGCCGGCGCTGCGCGTACGCGGTACTCGGCGTAACACAGCGGGCAATCCGGGTGCGCCTCGAACATCTCGTCGCCGACGAAGTCCGTCGCCAGGGTATTGGCACCATCCGGTGCGGCGAGGATGTCAGCCTCGGCCGGATGCACCAGGCGCTCATCAAACTCGTGATGCCCGGCGATATGGTCGAAGTGGCAGTGGCTGGCCACCGCCAGCAGCGGCTTTTCGGTCAGCCACGGCAACTGCTCGCGCAGGCTGACCAGCCCGGAACCGGAGTCGATCAGCACGTCATGTTCGCGACCCTGCACATGCCACATGTTGCAGCGGTAGAAGGGGCGCACGTAGGGCTCGTGGATCAGGCAGATGCCGTCGTGGCGGTGCTCGACCTCGAACCAGCGGTCACGGCTAACGATTTTCATGATGGTTCCTCAAATCGGGCTCGCATCCTCAGGTAGCCTCGGTGGCGGGTTGCACCCGCCCTACGGGGCTAGTTGGCGGACTGTGCTCTCCCGTAGGGTGGGTTAGCGGCGCTGAATACCAATCTTGCAAACGCAGATAAGGGTGGCGCGCTCGGATGGCCGCCCCACGTAACCCACCAAGCGATAGATCGTGTTGCGCCTATGGTGGGTTACGCCGCACCTGGCATGGCGGGTTGATCGACAAGCGCGACCGGCGGCTAACCCACCCTACGCGTGGTCAGCTCGCCACGGCATCACGCTACGCCAGCTGTGCCCGTGGCACCAGCACCCAGCGACGCAATACCGCGTAGCTGGCCGCGGTAATCAGGAACACCGGCAGCGAAGCGCCCCAGGCCAGCGGCGAGACCCAGCCCCAGTAGTAGGCCAGCACCGCGCCCAGGCCATAGGCGACGAAGGCGGCCGGGTTGAAACCGTTCAGGTAACGATAGCGACCGCCGTCCTCGCTGAGCAGTTCATCCACGGCGTAGTCGCCCTTGTGAATCAGGAAGTAGTCGGCGATCAGCACGGCGAAGGCCGGGATGAACACGCTGCCGATCACCAGCAGGAAGCTCTGGAAGTTATCGAGGATACCGGGGATCTGCGAGCCGAGGATCGACAGCACGCCGATGGCCAGCGCCGGCTTCCAGAACGGGGTTTTCGGGCTGATGTTGAGGTACGACAGCGAGGCGCTGTAGACGCACATGACGTTGGTGGTCATCACCGAGAGGAACACCACGATGGCCGCCGGCAGGCCGAAGCCGAAACCGGCCAGCAGCACGGCCGGGTCATAGGTTTGCTCCATGCCGGTCAGTACCGAGAAGTCTGATACCGTAGCGCCCAGGCCCATGGCCAGCAGGGTGGCGGCGACATAACCGACCCAGGTGCCGACTGCCGCCACGCCCTGACTGCGGCAGTTGCGGTTGTAGTCGGCGGCCAGTGGAATCCAGGAGAACGCGGTGGCGATGACGATATCGAAGGCGATGCCGGGGGTGATCTCGTTACGCGGCTCGGTCGGCATGGCCAGGAGGCTGGTGAAGTCGAACTTCTGTCCCATCACATAGAATACCGCGCCGGCCAGCAGGAGCATGCCGATGGCGGCCCAGCGTTCGACCCGCTCGATGCCCAGATGACCGCGCAGGGCGATCAGCAGTACCAGGGTTTCGCAGAGGATGGTGAAAACAGCGGCAGGTTGGAGTAACCGGTCAGGTGCTCCACTGCATAGTTGAGGCTCATGCCGGCCAGCAGCGCCTGGATCCAGCTCCAGGCCAGCAGAGTCAGCAGGTTGACCAGCGAGGGCAGCTTGGCGCCGCGCGAGCCGTAGCTGCCGCGTGCCAGCACCATGGTGGTGAGGCCCGAACGCTGGCCCATCAGGCCGACCAGTACCAGCGGCAGGATACCGATGCCCGAGCCGATCAGCACGATGAGCATGGCCTGGGTGAATTTCAGATCCGGCACCAGCAGCATGCCGGTGAGGATGGTGGTGACCACCACGTTGGCGCCCAGCCACAAGGCGATGGTACCGCCCAGGCCGAGGCTGCGATGCGCCTTGTCGGTAGGGGCAAGGCCGTCCTGGCCGAAATGCTGGCTGAGATTCTTGAACATGGAACGACTCTCCGATGCTTGATTATTGGTATTGGTGGGCGGCAGTCAGTGGTACGGCTGAATCTTGTGGTTATGGCCGTCGCCCGGATGCAATCCGGAGCGGGGATGTCGCGGCTAAAGCCCCTCCTACATGGACGCGCCGCTTGCTTTGGGAGCGGCTTCAGCCGCGATCAAGATGTTCAGGGATGAAAAGGCGCAGCCTCCTGCACTTCGATGATCAAGGGGCGGTCCTCAGGCGCGCTGCGCAGCAGCTCGGCCAGGTGGGCATGGTCACGCGCACGCTCGGCCGCGCAGCCAAAGCCCCGGGCGATGGCCAGCAGATCCGGCGTGTAGATGTCGACGGCAATCGGGGTGATGTCGCGGCGCTGCATGTAGCGCTTGATCTCGCCGTAACCGGCGTTGTTCCACAGCAGCACGATGATACCGACCCTTGCCTCTACGGCGCTGGCCAGCTCGGCGATGGTGAACTGAATACCGCCATCGCCCATCAGGCTGATCACTGGGCGCGCAGGTTCGGCCAGCTTGGCGCCGATGGCCGCCGGCAGGCCGTAGCCGAGGGTGCCGTAGCCGGTGGAGGCGTTGAACCAGCGCCGCGCGCCGTCCAGTTCGACCAGATGATTACCGCTGTACACGGTCTGCGTCGAGTCGCCGACGAAGCGGGTGTCGGGCAGGGCATCGAGGATGCACTCGAACAACTGGCGGTAATGCGCCCAGCCGCTGAAGTCTTCGTTAAGGCGCGCCTGTACAGCCGCAGTGCGCCTGGCGCCGGGGCTGTCTGCGTTGGCCTCGCGCGGATCGAACTCGGCCAGCAGCATGCGCATGGCCACGCGCGCATCGCCCTGGATCGCCAGATGCGGGGTGAAGTTGCGCTGCAGTTGCTGAGCGTCGATGTCGATGCGGATCAGCCGGCCGGGCAGGCGGAAGTCGCCGTCGAACACCACGTCGTAGTCGGTTTCCCCCAGCTCGGTGCCGATGGCCAGCACCACGTCGGCTTCCAGCGCCAGGTCGCGCACCGGGCGCAGCGACTGGTTGCTGCCCAGCAGCAGCGGATGGCCCGGCGGTAGCAGGCCCTTGGCGTTGATGGTCAGCGCTGTCGGTGCATCCAGTGCGGCAGCCAGGGCGCGTGCCTCGGTCTCGGCGGCGACGCAGCCACCACCGAGCAGCAGTAATGGGTATTTCGCCTGCTTGAGCAGGTCGGCGGCCTCACGGATCAGCGTGCGATTCGGTGCCGGGCGGCGCAGCGTCGGTCGCGGCGCCAGGGGCATGTGCGTAGCGTCGGCGGTGATGATGTCCAGCGGCAGCTCGATATGCACCGGGCGTGGCCGTTCCCCTTCGAATACGGCGAAGGCGCGGGCCAGTACGCCGGGCAATTCCTCGACGCTCATCAGGGTATGGCTGAAGGCGGTGACGCCGGCGGTCATCGCGCGCTGGTTGGGCAGCTCGTGCAGATAGCCCTTGCCCAGGCCCAGGCGCGCACGCTCGTTGACGCTGGAAATCACCAGCATCGGGATCGAGTCGGCGTAGGCCTGGCCCATGGCGGTGAGGATGTTGGTAATCCCCGGGCCGGTGATAATGAAGCACACCCCCGGTTTGCCCGAGACCCGCGCATAGCCGTCGGCCATGAAGCCGGCGCCCTGTTCGTGGCGCGGGGTGACATGGCGGATGCCGCTGTGCGGCAGGCCGCGATAAAGCTCGACGGTATGCACGCCGGGGATGCCGAACACGGTGTCGACACCCCAGTCTTCCAGTTGCTTGACGAGAAATTCGCCGCAGGTGGTCATGGGCTGCTTCCTTCCGCACGGGACAGATAAAGGGGCGAAGGTGAGCGCATCACCTTCGCCGAATCCCGCCCAAGGGCGGACATTGCATTAAGCGTTTCAGAGTGCATGGCTGACTGCAGCGCTACGAGGCGACAGCAGGCTGGCGACGAAGAAGGTCACGGTGCCTACGGCCAGGCTGTAGTAGATCGGCGTATTGGCATCCAGGCCGTCGAGGAACATGAACAGCGCGGCGGTCAGGCTGCCGCACAGCATGCTGAGGATGGCAGCGAAGGTGCTTGCGCGCTTGAAGTAGATCGCGCCCAGCAGGGGCACCAGCATGCCACCGACCAGCAGGTTGTAGGCCAGGGTCAAGGCGCTGATCACGTCGCTGACGACCAGGGCGATAGCCAAGACGACGACGCCCAGCAGAAGAGTGAAGACGCGGTTCTTGTGCACGTCGCCGTCCTCGTCCTTGCCACCGAATAGCGGCCACAGATCCTGCGCGGCAGTGGTCGAGGCGGCCAGCAGGCCGGCACTGGCGGTGGACATCAGTGCGGCCAGTGCGGCGGCGATGACCAGGCCACGGACACCGTCCGGCAGGCTGTGTTGGACGATGCTGGCGAAGGCGTTGTTGACGTTGTCCAGTTCCGGCAGCAGTACCTTGGCGGCCATGCCGATCAGCGCGGCGGCTAGGCCATAAAGCACGCAGTACAGGCCGGCGGCAGTGCCCGCGACGCGCGCGACTCGCTCGCTACGAGCGGTGAACACGCGCTGCCAGATGTCCTGGCCGATGAAGATGCCGAGGAAGTAGATCAGGAAGTAGGTGACGATGGTGTCCCAGCCGATACTGGTGAAGGAGAAGTAGCTGGCCGGCAGGATGGCGACCAGCGCATCCCAGCCGCCGGCATCGCTGATCGACAGCGGCATGAGGATGAACACCAGGCCGACTGTCATGATCAGGAACTGAACGATATCGGTGAGCGTCAGCGACCACATGCCACCGATGGTGGAGTAAGTGACCACGATGCCGCCACCGACCAGGATGGCGACCCAGAAGGGCATGCCGAACAGCACCTGCATCACGGTGCCGATGGCGATAGTCGAGGTGGCCGCGATCATCACCGCGTAGACCAGCATGATGACAGCGCTGGCGTGGCGTGCGGTCGGGTTGTAGCGGCGCTCCAGAACCTGGGTGACGGTGTAGATCTTCAGTTTCAGCAGCGGTTTTGCCAGCAACAGGCTGATACCGACGATGCCCAAGCCCAATGCGGCGCATAGCCAGAAGCCGGAAATGCCGTGCACGTAGCCGAGGCGTACCGTGCCGATGGTGGAGGCGCCGCCAAGCACGGTGGCGGCCATGGTGCCGAGGTAGAAACCGGGGCCGAGGTTGCGGCCGGCCACCAGATAATCTTCACGGGTTTTGGCGCGGCGCATGCCGTACCAGCCGAGCGCGAGCATGGCAGCAACGTAGAGCAGAACGACGAATAGATCTAAGGCCATGTTGGCTCTCCAGTTCTTGTAGTTGTTGTGGCCTGAGCAGCAAGGATTTACCCGGCGCTCAGGCGAGGCGCCGGGACGGGGGGAGGCGCCTTAGCGGCGCTGAACCCCGGGCAGGACGCAGAGCATTTCGTAGAGCAGGTTGGCGCCGAGTAGCGAGGTGTTGCCGGTGGTGTCGTAAGGCGGGGAAACCTCCACCAGGTCGCCGCCGATCAGGTCCAGGCCCTGGCAGCCGCGGATGATCTCCATGGCCTGGATAGTGGTCAGGCCGCCGATTTCCGGGGTGCCGGTGCCGGGTGCCCAGGCCGGGTCGATGCCGTCGATGTCGAAGGACAGGTATACCGGGCCGCCGCCGACCTTCTCGCGTACTTCGGCCATCAGCGGCTCCAGCGACTTGTGCCAGCACTCTTCGGCCTGCACCACGCGGAAGCCCTGCTTGCGGCTCCAGTTGAAGTCCTCGGCGGTATAACCCTGCGCGCGCAGGCCGATCTGCACCACGCGCTCGCTGTCGAGCAGGCCTTCTTCCTGGGCGCGGCGGAAGGTGGTGCCGTGGGCGATCTTCTCGCCGAACATGTGGTCGTTCACATCGGCGTGAGCGTCGATATGCACCAGGCCGATCTTGCCGTGCTTCTTGTGCAGGGCACGCAGGATCGGCAGGGTGATGGTGTGGTCGCCGCCCAGGGTCAGCGGCTTGATGCCGAATTCGACGATCTCGTCGTAAGCCTCTTCGATGATGCGTACGGCGTCGAGCAGGTTGAAGGTGTTGATCGCCACGTCGCCGATGTCGGCCACGTTCAGCGAGTCGAAGGGGGCGGCACCGGTGGCCATGTTGTACGGGCGGATCATGACCGACTGGGCGCGTATCTCGCGCGGACCGAAGCGGGTGCCGGAGCGCAGTGAGGTGCCGATGTCCAGCGGCACGCCGACGAAGGCGACGTCGAGCTGGCGTTTTTCCTCGGGGCTCTGGATGTGGGGCAGGCGCATCATGGTGGCGATGCCGCCGAAGCGGGGCATTTCATTGCCGCCCAGGGGCTGGTGGAAGGTCTTGTCCATGGGTAGGCCTCAGGCTCGTTCTGGTTGTGGCCGGAGTCTTGACCGGCCAGGTGCTGGGAAAAATCGGCTGGGGCAAAAACTTACTTCAGGATTTTTTGAAGTAAGGCTGTAAGCCGCGGCTCATAAGGGTTGGCGTGGCATGCACATCAGTCGCGGTAGCTGGAATCGAGGCGATCGAGCTTGCGCAACCAGGCCTGCCAGATCAGCTGGCGCTGCCATTCGGCGCCCTGCAACTGCTCGCAGGCGTGCTGCGCCAAGTGCGCGGGTATCTCGCTGCAGGGCTGGCCACCGCCGGTGGCGGCGAGCTGGATCTCGCAGGCGCGGTTCAGGTAATGCATGACGTAGAAGGCATCGGCGACGCTGGCGCCGACGCTGAGCAGGCCGTGGTGGCGCAGCAGCAGGGCGATGTTGTCGCCCAGCGAGGCCTGGATGCGCACGCGTTCATCCAGATCCAGTGCCACGCCTTCATAGGCGTGGTAGCCCAGGCGCCCGTGGAATTCAGTGCTGATCTGGTTGAGCTGCAGCAGGCCGGCGTCTTGCGCCGCCACCGCCATACCGGCCAGCGTGTGGGTGTGAATCACGCAGTGGGCGTCGTCGCGGGCCATGTGCACGGCGCTGTGGATGGTGAAACCGGCGACGTTGTAGTCGGCGTTGCCCTCGACCACCTTGCCGTGCATGTCCACCACGATCAGGTCGCTGGCGCGGATCTCCTCGAAGAACAGGCCGAACGGATTGATCAGAAAGCGCGGCTTGCCGTCGCCTGGCAGGCGTACGGAAAAGTGCGTGTAGAGGGTGTCGTCCCAGCCGAACAGGGCAGCCAGGCGGTAGGCCGCGGCCAGGTCGCGGCGCAGGGTGGCGATGTCGTTCATGCGTTCTCCAGGCCGATGAAGCGGCGTACGCGTTCGTGCTTGCCGGTGCGGATGGCCGCGGGCGAGGCGTCGAGCTGGACGTGGCCGTTTTCCATGAACAGTACGCGGTCGGAAATCGACAAGGCGAAGTCCATCTCGTGGGTGACGATCAACATGGTCATGCCTTCGCGGGCCAGGTCGCGGATCACCGCGAGCACGTCGCCGACCAGTTCGGGGTCGAGCGCCGAGGTGGGCTCGTCGAACAGCATGATGTCCGGCTTCATGGCCAGGGCGCGGGCGATGGCCACGCGCTGCTGCTGGCCGCCGGAGAGCTGGTGCGGGTATTTGTCGGCATGGGCGAGCAGGCCAACCTTGTCCAGCAGCGCCAGTGCCTGCTGGCGCAGGTCGGCGCCATTGCCCAGGCCGTGGTAGCGCGGCGCGAGCAGCACGTTGTCGACGATGGTGCGATGCGGGAACAGGTTGAAACTCTGGAACACCATGCCGATACGCCGCACGCCTTCGCGCTGGCGGCGGTTTTCAGGGCGGTCGCCGGCCTGGATGAAACTCTCGCCGAACAGCACGATCTCGCCTTGGTCGATGCTTTCCAGGCCGTTGATGGTGCGGATCAGCGAGGTCTTGCCGGAGCCGGACGGGCCGATGATGGAGATCACCTCGCCGGGTTGCACGCTCAGGTCGATGCCCTTGAGCACATGGTGGTCGCCGTAGTGCTTGTGGATGTTGCTGAGGTGCAGCGCCGCCGGGGTACCGGGCTGGCGCGCCTGCGCGCCGCCGGCCGTCACCTGCGGCAGGCTGCTGCGCAGCTCGGCCATCTGCGCGTCGCTCAGGGTGCTCGGTTTACGCCTGCCAAGGTCGAGATGACGCTCCAGATACTGCAGGCCCCAGCCGAACAGGCTGACGATCAGCACGTAGTACACGGCCACGGCGCCGAGGGTTTCCAGCACCAAGAAGTTCTGCGCGTAGAGGCGTTGGCCGACCAGCAGCAACTCGCTGAGGGAGATCACCGAGACCAGCGAGGTCAGCTTGACGATGGTGACGTACTCGTTGGTCAGGGTCGGCAGGGCGATGCGAAAGGCCTGCGGCACCACGATCAGCCGTTGCGCGCCGATGCGGCCGATGCCCAAAGCGCGGGCCGCCTCGCGCTGACCCTTGGCTACCGAGAGCAGACCGCCGCGGTGAATCTCCGCCATGTACGCCGCTTCGGTCAGCACCAGGGCGAACAGGCCGGCATAGAAGGGGTTGGACAATATCTTGCCGCTGGCCGGCATCAGCTGCGGCAGGTTGTAGACGAAGATCAGTAGCACCAGCAGCGGCACGCTGCGGAAGAACCACACGTAGATCGCGGCGGGCGCGCTGAGCCAGCGGCTGGTGGCTTGTTTGGCGCTGGCCAGGCCGAAGCCCAGCAGCAGGCCGAGCAACCAGGCCAGGCTGCTGAGTTTCACCACCGTCCAGCACGCGGCCCAGAAGGCCGGCATGGAAAACAGGGAGAAGAAATAGCTCCATTCGAACGGCATATGGGGCACCTG
>CAZIZA010000073.1:0-14736 GCA_964543555.1 uncultured Pseudomonas sp. | reverse complement strand
TGTCAGCCACCAGCAATTGCGGCAAGGTCGAATGGGGCACCTCACGCTCGACCAGTGCGGCAACCGCACCTTTGGCGGCGACCTCGGCCAGGTAATCGTGACCATCGAAGCGCGGCCCGGTCAGCGCCACGAACAGTTGACCCGGGGCGATGGTGCGGCTGTCGGTGCCCACAGCGGAAAACGCCACATCGGCGCCGAGCAAACGAGCACTCAGAGCGGAGGCGATATCGCTGAGCATCCAAGGCTTAAGCATGAGCAGCCTCCCAGGCCAAAAGAGCCTTGCTTGCTTCGATCAGGTCAGAAAATGGCTGACGTACACCCATGATTTCCTGGTAATCCTCATGACCCTTACCGGCCAGCACCAGCACATCGGCGGGTTCGGCCTGAGCGATCAGCCGGGCGATGGCATCGCCACGGCCATGAATGAACTGCACCTGCTCCGGCGCCGTGAAACCTGCACGGATATCCGCAACGATCTGCGCCGGCGTTTCAGTGCGTGGGTTGTCATCGGTCACCCACACGGCATCGGCCAGACGCTCGGCCACGGCGGCCATCAGCGGGCGCTTGCCACGATCGCGGTCGCCACCGCAGCCAAACAGGCAGAGCAGGCGCCCCTCGACATGCGGGCGCATAGCCTCGAGAACTTTCTCCAACGCGTCCGGTGTGTGCGCGTAGTCAATCACCACCAAAGGCCTGTCGCCGCCACCAAGACGCTGCATGCGGCCAGCCGGCCCCTGCAACTGCGGCAGCACCTTGAGAATCTCGTCGAGGGCGTAGTCCATGCCCAACAGGGCACCGACCACGGCCAGCAGGTTGCTAAGGTTGAAGCGACCGAGCAGGTTGCTGCGCAGCACGCCTTCGCCACGCGGCGTGACCAGCCGTGCGCGTACGCCGTGATCATCGAAGTGAGCTTCGCTGCAATAAAGGAAGGCATCGGCATCATTCAGGCTGTAGCCGATCAGGCGCGACTCGTGCGTTTGCGCCGCCAGCTCACGGCCGAAGGCGTCATCGAGGTTGATCACTCGGCAACGCAGGTTCGGCCAGGCGAACAGCTTGGCCTTGGCCGCGCCATAAGCCTCCATGCTGCCGTGATAATCGAGGTGATCACGCGACAGATTGGTGAAGACCGCAATATCGAACTCCAGCGCCGCGACGCGCCCCTGATCCAGACCATGGGAGGAGACCTCCATGGCCACGGCGCGGGCACCGGCCTGCTTGAGCGAGGCGAGGGTGGCCTGCACCCCGACCGGATCAGGCGTGGTGTGTTTGCCCTGCTCCAGCGCGCCATGGAATCCATTACCCAGGGTACCGACGATACCGCAGCGCTCGCCGAGCAGATCCAGCGCCTGCGCCAGCAACTGGCTGACGCTGGTCTTGCCGTTGGTGCCGGTGACACCTATCAGATGCAGGGCACGGCTCGGTTCGCCATAGAAGCGCCCGGCAATGGCAGACAGCTGTCCAGCGAGACCCCTGACCGGCACCAGCACGGCACTGTCGGCATGCATGGGAGCAGCGCCTTCAGCCTCGAAGGCGACTGCCGCAGCACCGCGGGCGATGGCATCGGCGATGTGTACGCGGCCATCCTGCTGGGTGCCCGGCACAGCCAGGAACAAATCGCCCGGGCGCACCTTGCGGCTGTCCAGGGTCAGTTCACGAATCAGCACGCTGCCCTCGGCAGCTGGCAACAATTGATTGAGCGGCATGGGCATCAGTTGCGCCCTCCCTGGCCAACAACGGCCATCTTCTGCTCGGGTGGCGGCAGATTGTCTGGCGCAATATTCATCAGGCGCAGCGAACCCGCCATCACCCGACTGAACACCGGCGCGGAAATCAGGCCGCCGTAGTAAGCGCCCTTGCCGGGCTCATCAATGACGACGACCAGAGCAATGCGCGGATCCTGCGCGGGGGCGAAGCCGGCGAACAGAGAGCGGTAGGAATTGCTCTGGTAGCCCTTGGCACCAGCATTGGTCTTACGCGCGGTACCACTTTTACCGGCCACGTGGTAACCCGGCACCTGAGCACGGAATACGCCGCGCGGCGCCTCGACCACCTGCTGCAGCATGCCCTGCAGGGTCTTGGCCACGTTGGGCGACATGACCTGCATGGCGCTCGGCTTACTGTCCACGCGAATCATCGACAGCGGCGTCATGCCGCCGCCATTGGCCAGCGCCGCGTAGGCGTGCGCCAACTGCACGGCAGTTACCGAGAGGCCGTAGCCATAGGACAGCGTGGCGGTCTCCGCCTCACGCCATTTGCGATGATTGGGCAGATTGCCGACACGTTCACCCGGGAAACCCAGGCCGGTGTCGCGACCGAAACCCAGATTGCTCAGCACGTGATGGATATTCTCTCCCCCCACGTCGAACGCGATCTTGCTCATGCCGACGTTGCTGGAGTTGATCAGGATGCCGGTCAGATCCAACGCAGGGCCTTGCGTGCGGGAAACGTCACGAATGCTGTAGCGGCCGATCTGCAGGGTACCGTTGCCAACCTGAACGATGTCGCTGGGCTTCCAGCGACCGGTTTCCAGCGCAGCGGACATCGACAGCGGCTTGATGGTAGAGCCGGGCTCGAACACGTCGATCATGGCGCGATTGCGCATGGCAGCCGGGGTCAGGTTGCGGCGATTGTTCGGGTTGTAGGTGGGATGATTGACCATCGCCAGCACTTCGCCGGTCTTCACGTCGACCATCACCAGGCTGCCGGCCTTGGCATCGTTTTCCAGCAGCGCATTGCGCAGCTCACGATGGGCCAGATACTGCAATCGCAGGTCAATGGACAACGCCAAGGCTTTGCCAGCCTTGGCGTTCTGTGCAACCTGAACATCCTTGATCAACTTGCCACGGCGATCCTTGAGCACCTGACGCTTACCTGGCACACCGGCCAGCCAGTCTTCGTAGGCCAGCTCCATGCCTTCGCGACCGCGATCATCGATATCAGTGAAGCCGACGACATGAGCTGCCACTTCGCCAGCCGGATAGAAGCGGCGGAATTCTTCGATGGCATAGACGCCCGGCACTTTCAGGTCCAGCACGCGCTGACCGTTCTCCGGGGTCAGGCCACGCACCAGATACATGAACTCGCGTTCTTTGTTCTGCTCCAGACGTGCGGCGAAGTTGACGGGATCCTGCCCCAGCGCAGCAGCCAGCGCGGGCCACTGCTGACGACCAGCCTGCAACTCCTTGCCATTGGCCCACAGCGTAGTGACCGGTGTACTGACAGCCAGCGGCTCGCCATTACGGTCGGTGATCAGTCCACGGTGCGCGGGAATGGGAATATGCCGCACGCTGCGCGCATCGCCATGGGCCTTGAGGAAGTCATGATCAAGCACCTGCAGGTCGAGCATGCGCCAGGCGATAGCACCGACCATCAGCGCCAGCAGCACCAGCACCAGCCGGAAGCGCCAGGGATAGAGTGCGCCTTCAAGACCAATCATGGACGCACCATGCGCACGGCGGCAGGGTCGGGAATGTGCATTTTCAGCTGTTCAGTGGCCAGCGCTTCGATACGGTTGTGCGCGGTCCAGGTGCTCTGTTCGAGAATCAGGCGCCCCCATTCGGCCTGCGCCTTATCACGAACGCTCAGCTCGCCGTACAGCTCATTGAGCAGCTGACGGTTCCAGTGCGCGCTGTAAGACACCGCGACAGCGGAAACCAGAATGGCAATGAACAACAGCAGCATCAAAAAGCTGCCATTGGGCATCGACTTGATCAGCCGACGGCTCATCGCAACTTCTCCGCGATGCGCATCACCGCACTGCGCGAGCGCGGATTGGCCTTGAGCTCGGCCTCACCCGCATAAACCGGCTTGCCGATCAGCTTGAGACGAGGCTCAAAGGCTTTCGGGATGATCGGCAGGTCACGCGGCAGCTTATCCGCCTCGCCCTTGGCCTGGCGCTTCATGAACTGCTTGACGATGCGGTCTTCCAGCGAATGGAAGCTGATCACCACCAGGCGGCCACCGACCTCAAGCGTTTCCAGAGCTGCTTCGAGGCCGCGCTCGAGATCACCGAGTTCGTTGTTGACGTGGATGCGGATGCCCTGGAAGGCACGCGTCGCCGGGTTCTTGCCCTTTTCCCAGGCCGGATTGGCCACGGTCAGCACTTGGGCCAGATCGGCAGTGCGGGTGAACGGCTGCTCGGCGCGGCGCTGCACCACGGCGCGCGCCATGCGCTTGGCGAAACGCTCTTCGCCGTAATCCTTCATCACACGCGCAATTTCATCTTCGTCTGCCGTGGCGATCCAGTCAGCGGCACTGACGCCGGCGTCGGGATTCATGCGCATGTCCAGCGGGCCGTCATTGAGGAAGCTGAAGCCACGCTCGGGATCGTCCAGCTGCGGCGAGGACACACCGAGATCCAGCAAAATCCCGGAGACCCGGCCGCAAATGCCGCGGACAACAGCCTCGGCGCCAAGTTCCGCAAAACTGCGCTGCACAACGACAAAGCGGCCGTCTTCGGCCGCCAATGCTTCCCCGGTGGCTATCGCCAGGGGATCCTTGTCGAACCCCAGCAGCCGCCCACCCGGCCCGAGCTTTTGCAGGATCAGCCGGCTGTGCCCTCCCCGTCCGAAGGTGCCATCCATATAGCAACCGTCAGCGCGCACGGCGAGCCCCTCGACAGCTTCGTCGAGCAGCACGGTTATATGGCGCAAGGTATCGGTCATGGTCACAGGATCAGGCTACGCAGTTCATCGGAAAGGGCTCCCGGCTGCTTGATGGCGGCCAGGTCGTTTGCAGCTTGGGCGTTCCAGGTTTCTTCATCCCACAGCTGGAATTTGTTCAGGTGGCCGACCAGCATCGCGTGCTTGTCCAGCTTCACGTGGTCACGCAGGCGCGGCGGGATCAGGATGCGCGCACTGCCGTCCATTTCGAGATCCACCGCATTCCCTACCAGCAGACGCTGCAGGATCCGGTTCTTCTCATCCAGGGAAGCCAGCACACTGAGTTTTTCCTCGATGCGCTCCCACTCGACCAGGGGATAGATGTTCAAACAGGGGTCATTGATGTCGATGGTCACGATGAGCTGGCCATTGCAACGCGCAACGAGCTCATCACGATACCGACTCGGCATCGCGAGGCGCCCCTTGGCGTCGAGACTGATGGCGTTAGCTCCGCGAAACACGGCTGCGCTTCCCCTGTAATTAGCTTTCCCTGCCCAAAAAAACCCACTTCATGCCACTTCTCACCACTTACGCACACTATAGGAATGCATACGCCCCACCGTCAAGGCGCCCTGAAAGTGAAAAATCCTTACAGGACGGAGATTTAGCGCACAAAAGCGAGGAGAAAACAGATGCCTGAGCAGGCTAACGAAAGATAAATTCGAGCCACTCCAGCGAGCTGAAATTCGAACTTAAAGTGATTTGTTAAGAGTGAGATTTTTTGGGTATCGGACGAACGGGGGGATAGAAGCGAGGGAAGGAGGGAGGAGAGTCGATCTGTAAGCCGGGTTCTGTCGAGGACAGTCATTCCTCTACGACGGACATCACTGCACGTCTTTAGCAACCTACCCGGTTCCAGCGCGGGCCACGCCGATGGAACCCTATTTGGTCTTGCTCCGAGTGGGGTTTACCTAGCCACGGACTGTTGCCAGCCGTGCGGTGCGCTCTTACCGCACCTTTTCACCCTTACCGGCGCCGAAGCGCTTAGGCGGTTATTTTCTGTGGCACTTTCCGTAGGCTCACGCCTCCCAGGCGTTACCTGGCACTCCGCCCTATGGAGCCCGGACTTTCCTCCCCCTTCTTGCGAAGGCAGCGACTGTCCGATCGACTCTCCGCCGGCAAGGGTACCGGGCGTGATGGCAAGCTGCAAGCGAGACGGGCGTCACAAGAGCTAACCCTTGCGCTCCAAAGCCACTTGATAGAGGAGGTTCTTGCGCACCCCGGTGATCTCCGCCGCCAGCGCTGCCGCGCGCTTGAGCGGCATTTCCGACAGCAACAGATCAAGCACTCGCAGCGCCTCGGCGCTGACTGCCTCCTCACCTTCCGGCACCTGCCAACCCGCCACCAGCACCACACACTCCCCGCGCTGCTGGTTGGCGTCTGCCGCAACCCATTCGCACAGCTCGGCCAGCGGCAGCCCCTGCAGGGTCTCGAAGGTCTTGGTCAGCTCACGCGCCAACAAGGCCGGTCGCTCGCCGCCAAATACCTCACGCATGTCCTGCAGGCATTCGAGAATGCGGTGCGGCGCCTCGTAGAAAATCAGCGTGCGCGGCTCTTCGCGCACCTGCTCCAGACGCGCACGGCGCCCCGCCGCCTTGGCCGGCAGAAAGCCTTCGAAGATGAAGCGATCCGACGGCAGGCCGGCCGCCGACAATGCCGCGATCAACGCACAGGCGCCGGGCACCGGCACTACGGCGAAGCCGGCCGCACGCGCCTGACGAACCAGGTGATAGCCCGGATCGGAGATCAACGGCGTACCGGCATCGGAAATCAGCGCTACATCCTCGCCCGCCTGCAGCCGCGCCAGAAAACGACCGCCCTGATCGCGCTCGTTATGCTCATGACAGGCCGCCAGGGGCGTCTGGATACCGAAATGCTGCAGCAGACGCGCCGAATGCCGAGTGTCCTCAGCCGCGATCAGCGCCACCTCGCGCAGCACCCGCAAGGCGCGCGCGCTGATGTCGTCCAGATTGCCGATGGGCGTGGCGACGACATAAAGGCTGCCCGGATGGACACTTGCGACTGCCGGCTGACTCACTGGAAACACCTCGTTAATTGAAAGAGTGCTCATTCTAGCCGGTTCCGCCGCAGCGGCATCGCACGGATGTCGCCCCTTGGGTACAATCGCCGCTCGTTTTGCTCACGTACCAGGATGACCCGATGATCGCTAGCCTGCGCCCTCTGTCTGCTCTGTTTCTGGCCGGCCTGCTCGCTGCCTGTGCCAGCTCGCCCACCAATAACCTGGGCCAGCTGCCGCGCACACCACAAGCCAGCATCGAGCAGATGCTTCAACAGGCTGCCGAGAGCAAACCGGAGCAGGCCACTCTGCTGCGCCTCTCTGCCGCTGACCAGAGTTACCAGCAAAACGACGTGGCACGCGCCAGCCGCATTCTGGAACAGGTCGACATCGCCACCCTGCAGCCCGCGCAACAGATCTTCGCCAGCACCCTCAAAGCTGAACTGGCTATGGCACGCAAGCAGCCCAAAAGTGCACTGAAAGCCTTGCAGCATCCCAGCATCGAGCGCCTGGCTGAGCTGCCGGTCGAGCAACAGATCCGCACCCAACTGGTCCGTGCCCGCGCCCTCGAAGCTGACGGCCAGGCCCTCGCCGCTGCTCGCGAACGTGTGTTTATCGCCCCACTGCTGAGTGGTCAGGTCGCCCGCGACAACCACGAAAATATCTGGGCACTGGTATCCAGCCTGCCTGTGCAAACGCCAGCCGACGCCGACAGTGACCTGGCCGGCTGGCTGGAACTGGCCCAACTGACCCAAAGCAGCGCCACTCTCGAACAGCAACAGGCCGCCATCGACCAGTGGGTCGCTCAGAACCCACAACATCCGGCTGCAGAACAACTGCCTGAAGCGCTGGGCAAGCTGCGCGAGCTGGCCAGTCAGCCACTGACCCGCGTCGCCCTGCTGCTGCCGCAGGAAGGCCAGCTGGCCAGCGTTGCTCGCGCCCTGCGCGACGGCTTCCTCGCCGCTCATTACGAGGCTCAGCAGGCCGGACAGAACCCGCCGGACATCAAGCTATACGACAGTTCGCGCATTGGCTCGCTGGACGCCTTCTACCAGCAAGCGCAGGCCGACGGCGTGCAACTGGTGGTCGGTCCGCTGGAAAAACCACTGGTCAAGCAGCTCAGCGACCGCGAGCAACTGCCCATCACTACCCTCGCTCTGAATTACAGCGACGCTGGCCGGGAAGGCCCGGCACAACTGTTCCAGTTCGGCCTGGCCGCCGAGGACGAGGCCCGCGAGGTGGCGCGCCGCGCCTGGAATGACGGCATGCGCCGCGCAGTCGCCCTGGTGCCGCGTGGTGATTGGGGCGACCGTGTACTGGATGCCTTCCGTCAGAGCTGGCAGGCGCAGGGCGGCACCCTGATCGCTGCCGAGCACGTCGACCAACCCGTGGAGCTGGCCCGGCAGATCGCCGACCTGTTCCAGCTACGCGAAAGCGAAGCCCGCGCGCGTCGCCTGCAGAACACCCTGGGCACCAGCCTCGACGCTCAGCCTGCGCGCCGTCAGGACATCGACTTCATCTTCCTCGCCGCCACACCGCAACAGGCGCAACAGATCAAGCCCACACTGGCCTTCCAGTACGCCGGCGACGTACCGGTCTACGCTACCTCGCATCTGTTCACCGGCGCCCACAGTCAGGCTCAATACCAGGACCTGGAAGGCATCCGCTTCTGCGAAACCCCCTGGCTGCTGGACGCCCACGCCCCACTGCGCCAGGAAGTCAGCAACCAGTGGCCCCAGGCTGGCGGCAGCCTCGGCCGCCTGTATGCCATGGGTGTTGATGCCTACCGCCTGGCACCACGCCTGGGCCAGCTCAAGGCATTGCCGGAGTCACGCATCGACGGTCTTTCCGGCAGCCTGAGCCTCAACGCCACGCAGCGCATCGAACGCCAACTGCCATGGGCCGAGTTTCGTGGCGGCCAGGTTCAACGCCTTCCCGACAGCATCAATTGAGCGCACACAACGACCTGGGACGAGCGGCCGAACAGGCCGCTCGTCAGCACCTGGAACGTAATGGCCTGCGCCTGATCGAACAAAACTGGAGCTGTCGCCGTGGCGAGCTCGATCTGGTCATGCTCGACGGCGATACAGTAGTATTCGTCGAAGTCCGCGCCCGCCGCCATAGCGCCTGGGGCGGCGCCCTGGAGAGCATCGATGCACGCAAGCGTGGCAAGCTGGTGATCGCCGCTGAGCTCTTCCTCCAGCAGCACTCGCGCTGGACCCGCCACCCCTGCCGCTTCGACGTGGTCGCCATCTGCACTGACGGCACTGCTCGCCTCGACTGGATCAAGAACGCCTTCGACGCCTGACGGCCGCACACTCAAGGTTTAACCGATGGACATGCAATCCCGAATCCGCCAGCTCTTCCAAGCCAGCATCGACACCAAGCAACAGGCCATGGAAGTCCTGGCACCCTATATCGAGCACGCCAGCCTGGTGATGGTCCAGGCACTGCTTAACGAGGGCAAGATTCTTTCCTGCGGCAATGGCGGCTCCGCCGGTGATGCCCAGCACTTCTCCTCCGAGCTGCTCAACCGTTTCGAGCGTGAGCGCCCGAGCCTGCCGGCCATCGCCCTGACCACCGACAGCTCCACTATCACCTCGATTGCCAACGACTACAGCTATAACGAGATCTTCTCCAAGCAGATCCGCGCACTGGGGCAGCCAGGCGACGTGCTGCTGGCGATTTCCACCAGCGGCAACTCGGCGAATATCATCCAGGCCATTCAAGCTGCACATGATCGCGAGATGACCGTGGTCGCCCTCAGTGGTCGTGACGGCGGCGGCATGGCCTCACTGCTGTTGCCGGAGGATGTCGAGATCCGCGTTCCAGCCAAAGCTACCGCACGCATACAGGAGGTCCACTTGCTGACCATCCACTGCCTGTGCGACCTGATCGACAGTCAATTGTTTGGGAGTGAAGAATGAAGCGTTCCGCCCTGATTCTGGCCGCTCTGGCCATTACCCTGACCCTGGCAGGCTGCGGTAGCCGCAGCATCGGCAACAAGATCGATGACCAGTTCCTCGGCCCGGAGGTGGCGTCACGCATCAGCAGCGCGCACGCAGACTTGTCCAGCCCGACTTCGCGCATCGTGGTCACCAGCTACAACGGCGTGATCCTGCTCGCCGGGCAAACCCCGCGCAGCGAGCTCAAGGAACGCGCCGCGCAGACCGCACGCGGCGTTCAGGGCGTGAAGAAGGTCTACAACGAACTGCAGGTACAGCAGCCGGCATCCTTGCTGGCGCGCAGCAACGATTCGCTGCTGACCACCAAGATCAAGACGCAGATGCTCGCTGACAGCAGCGTACCGAGCGCACGCGTCAAGGTCGTCACCGAAAACGGCATCGTCTACCTGCTCGGCCTGGTCACCCGTGAAGAAGCCAATGCCGCCACGCGTGTTGTCCAGGGCGTATCCGGGGTGCAGAAGGTCATACGCCTGTTCGAGTACACGAACTAAGCGATTCATACGCACAAGACAAAACGGGCGCCCTAAGGCGCCCGTTCTTTTTGCGATGGCTTGAGGCTTACTTGACCACTTTCAGACTTGGACGACCGCTGGGACGCGGCGACTCCCCACCGGCCGGACCATCATCGTCCGGCCCGGGCTCTTCAGAACCACCGGTAACAGTGGGCTCCATATCGAAGACCATACCCTGGCCATTCTCCCGCGCGTAGATCGCCAAGATAGCGGCAGCCGGGATGTAGAGCGTATGCGCAACACCTCCGAAACGCCCCTCGAAGCTCACTGCCTGGTTATCCATGTGCAGATGGCGCACAGCGCTGGGAGACGCATTGAGGACGATCTGGCCATCACTGGCAAAACCTGGCGGCACCTGAACCCCGGGGTACTCGGCATTGACCAGCAGATGCGGCGTGCAGTCGTTGTCGACGATCCACTCATAAAGCGCGCGCACCAAGTAGGGACGACTGGAATTCATGACTTCCTCCTTCTCAGCGCATCGCGCGCTCGGCAGCGGAAAGACTGGCCTGAAAGGCCTCTCGGGCAAACTGGCGGTCCATGTAGTCGAGCAGCGGCTTGGCCGGCCGCGGCAGCTCGATACCCAGTACCGGCAAACGCCAGAGTATGGGCAATAGACAGCAATCGACCAGACTCAACTCATCGCTGAGAAAAAATGCCTTGTCGGCGAAGAGCGGCGATACACCCGTCAGGCTTTCACGCAGCTCCTTGCGCGCCAACTGACGCTCGGCCTCCTTGCTGCGCCTGTCGAGTATACGATCGACCAGCGCGCACCAGTCACGCTGAATACGGTGCATCAGCAGACGACTGTTGGCACGGGCCACCGGGTAGACCGGCAACAACGGCGGATGCGGATAACGCTCGTCCAGGTACTCCATCACCACGGTCGACTCATACAGCGCCAGATCACGATCGACCAATGTCGGCACACTGCCGTAGGGGTTGGCTTCAGCCAGCTTGGGCGGACAGCGCCCCTGCTCGACATCGACGATCTCGACGCTGACACCTTTCTCGGCGAGCACCAGACGCACGCGATGGGAATAGTGATCGGCGGGGTCGGAGTAGCAGGTCAACCGGTTGGTCACCGCCATGGCGATCCTCCTCGCTTTTTTTGATTATCCATAAACAGGAAAAATTGCCGGAGCAATTCTTTCTTCGAAGACGACGAAACACCGTGGAATCGCCAGGAATGGCAGGACTGAAGCACCTGCGCGCCCCTCAGGGCGCGCAGGTTGCAACAGCTTTGACGACTTAGTGGACGTCCTTCCAGTACTCACGCTTGAGCAGGTAGGCGAACACGAAGAAGAAGGCCAGGTACAGCAGCACATAGGTACCGATGCGCTGGGACTTCAACTTGACCGGGTTGGCCGAGTAGGCCAGGAAGGTCACCAGGTTCTTGATCTTCTCGTCGAACTCGGCCTCGTTCAAGGTGCCGGTGTTCGGCTCGACAGTCAGCTGATCACAAGCCTCGTGCGTGATCGGCGTGCCAGTGAGCGGATCGAACTGCTTCTTGCCGTTCTCCACCACCTGGACCTGCTTGCAGCCGATAACCTGCTTACCCTGCAGTGCGACCAATACGTTCGGCATGCCCACGTTGGGGAAGACCTTGTTGTTGGCACCCAGCGGACGCGAAGGATCGTCATAGAAGGTACGCAGGTAGGTGTACAGCCAGTCGTTACCACGCACCCGGGCGACCAGAGTCAGATCGGGCGGCGCTGCACCGAACCAGGCCTTGGCATCGTCGGGACGCATACCGATCTTCATGTGGTCGCCGATCTTGGCGTCGTTGAACACCATATTCTCCAGCATGATTTCGTGCGGGATGCCGAGATCATCGGCAACACGCTCGTAACGCTGGTACTGGGCAGCATGGCAACCCATGCAGTAGTTGGCGAAGGTTCGCGCACCATCCTGCAGTGCAGCCTTGTCGCGCAGATCGATATCCACCTTGTCCAGCGGATAGTTGCTGGCAGCGCCCATGGCCAGAGCCGGCAGCGCAGCGAAAACAAATGCAGCAAAGAGCTTTTTCATCAGCCAGTCACCCTTTCCGGAACCGGTTTGGTCTTCTCCATCCTGGTGTAGAACGGCATCAGGATGAAGTACGCGAAGTACAGGAAGGTGCACACCTGCGACAGCAGGGTACGACCCGGGGTCGGCGCCAGCACACCCAGCACACCCAGGATGACGAAGGAGATGCAGAAGATCACCAGCCAGATCTTGCTCATCCAGCCTTTGTAGCGCATCGACCTGACCGGACTGCGGTCGAGCCATGGCAGCACGAACAGCACGGCGATGGCAGCACCCATGGCCACGACACCGAGCAGCTTGTCCGGCACCGCACGCAGAATCGCGTAGAACGGCGTGAAGTACCAAACCGGGGCAATGTGATCAGGCGTCTTGAACGGGTTGGCCGCTTCGAAGTTCGGTTTCTCGAGGAAGTAACCACCCATTTCCGGGAAGAAGAACACCACGAAGCAGAACACGAACAGGAAGACCACGACACCGACGATGTCTTTCACGGTGTAGTAAGGATGGAACGCGATACCGTCGAGCGGTACGCCGTTTTCGTCCTTGTACTTCTTGATATCGACGCCGTCCGGGTTGTTGGAACCCACTTCGTGCAGTGCCAGGATGTGCAGCACCACCAAGCCAAGCAGGACGATCGGCAACGCGATCACGTGCAGAGCGAAGAAGCGGTTCAGGGTAATACCGGAAATCAGGTAGTCACCACGGATCCACTGGGTCAGATCGTCACCGATGACCGGAATCGCACCGAACAGCGAGATGATCACCTGGGCACCCCAGTAGGACATCTGGCCCCACGGCAACAGGTAACCCATGAAGGCCTCGGCCATCAGCACCAGGTAGATCAGCATGCCGAAGATCCACACCAGCTCACGCGGCTTCTGGTAGGAGCCATAGAGCAGGCCACGGAACATGTGCAGATAGACCACCACGAAGAATGCCGAAGCCCCGGTGGAGTGCAGGTAGCGCAGGATCCAGCCGTACTCGACATCGCGCATGATGTATTCGACGGAAGCAAAAGCACCTTCAGCCGAAGGCTCGAAGCTCATGGTCAGCCAGATGCCGGTGACAATCTGGTTGACCAGCACCAGCAGCGCCAGCGAGCCGAAGAAATAGAAGAAGTTGAAGTTCTTCGGAGCGTAGTATTTGGAGAGATGGTCTTCCCACATCTTGGTGGCGGGGAAGCGAGCATCCACCCATTCCATGAATTTGCTCATCAGGCGTTCTCCTGGTCCACACCGACGATGATCACATCATCCGTCTCGTAGCTGTAAGGCGGCACCGGCAGGTTCAGCGGAGCTGGCTGGGCCTTGTAGACACGCCCGGCAAGGTCGTAACGCGAACCATGACAGGGGCAGAAGTAACCCCCCACCCAGTCAGGACCAAGATCAGCAGGCGCCACTTCCGGACGGAAGGACGGTGCACAACCCAAGTGGGTGCACAGACCTACCAGCACCAGCAGCTCGGGCTTGATCGAACGGGTTTTCTTGTCCACATACGCAGGCTGCACGGAGGCCGCAGACTCAGGATCGGCAACATTGCCTTCGATCTTGGTCAGATTGGCAAGAATTTCCTCAGTACGGCGCACGATGAACACCGGCTGACCGCGCCACTCAGCAACCATCTGCTGACCCGCCTCGATCTTGCTGACGTTCACCTTCACCGGTGCACCGGCCGCCTTGGCCTTGGCACTGGGGAACCATGACCCCACGAACGGAGTCGCAGCACCTACCGCCCCTGCTGCACCCACCACGGAGGTGGCTGCAACCAGGAAGCGACGCCGGCCTGCATTCACGCCGTCATTGCTCATTCAGTCGTCTCCCATCAGCTTTGTGGCCTGTTGTTCAGGCCTCTACTAAGTAAAAATCGGGCCGCGCGAAAAATTCGCCAAATGGTAAAGAAAACCCCCTTTTCTGACAAGGTAATTACCCGCCATGGGAGCCGCGAAAGCCTTGCCGCGCGCGGCTTGCATATATGCGGCACGTTGTCGCAGCACTTTGCCATGCCCATAAAAAACGCCCAGCTCCGTAAGGAAACTGGGCGCTTTTGGAAGCGTAGTCGCGATTAACGCTTCGAGTACTGCGGACGCTTACGCGCCTTACGCAGACCGACTTTCTTGCGCTCGACTTCACGGGCGTCACGAGTGACGTAACCAGCTTTACGCAGCGGGCTGCGCAGGGCTTCGTCGTACTCGATCAGGGCGCGAGTGATACCGTGACGAATTGCACCAGCCTGGCCACTGACACCACCACCAGCAACGGTGACGAAGATGTCGAACTTCTCGACAGTCTCGGTCAGCTCCAGCGGCTGACGCACGACCATGCGAGCGGTTTCGCGACCGAAGAAGGTATCCAGGGTGCGATTGTTGATCGAAATGTTACCAGTACCCGGACGCAGGAAAACGCGCGCGGTTGCGGTCTTGCGACGGCCAGTGCCGTAATTTTGAGTCGCCGACATAATGAACTATCCCGTTAGATCTTCAGTTCTTGAGGCTGCTGAGCAGTGTGTGGGTGAGCAGCACCCGCGTACACTTTCAGCTTACGGTACATGTCGCG
>CAZIZA010000072.1:0-14742 GCA_964543555.1 uncultured Pseudomonas sp. | reverse complement strand
GGCCGTAGAAGCGCACGCTGCCATCCAGTGAGCCGAGCACCGCGTCCATGCGCTCATTGCCAAACATACGGCGGAAGTTCGGCTCGAAGTCGCTCATCTCCAATTCATCGTCCAACTGCACTTCCAACGCCGCGTTCAACGCCTGATAGAACAGGCCGCGCTCGACGGTGTTGTCGTTGTACTGCAGGAACATTTCCACAAGCTCTTTGGCGTCGTCGTACTTCTTCAGGGCGAGGTGGATCAGCAGCTTCAGCTCGAGGATGGTCAGCTGGCCCCACACCGTGTTGTCGTCGAACTCGACGCCGATCAGCGTGGTGATATCGGTGTAGTCGTCGACCTCGGCGTTGTTGAGGTTGCGCAGCAGCGATTTGAGCTCGCGGTCGCTGAGGGCGTGCAGGTTGAGGATGTCCTTGCGAAACAGCAGCGCCTTGTTGGTGTTATCCCAGATCAGGTCCTCGACCGGGTAGATCTCCGAGTAGCCGGGCACGAGGATGCGGCAGGCGTTGGCGCCGAGGTCGTCATAGGTGGCCACGTAGACTTCCTTGCCCATGTCTTCGAGGATGCCGAACAGGGTCGCGGCTTCCTGCTCATTCGAGTCGCTGCCTTCGCCGGAGAAGTCCCACTCGACGAATTCGAAGTCCGGCGTGGCGCCGAAGAAGCGCCACGACACCACGCCGCTGGAGTCGATAAAGTGCTCGACGAAGTTGTTCGGCTCGGTCAGCGCCAGGCTGTCGAAGGTCGGCTGCGGCAGGTCGTTGAGGCCTTCGAAGCTGCGCCCCTGCAGCAGTTCGGTGAGGCTGCGCTCCAGCGCTACTTCCAGGCTCGGGTGCGCGCCGAACGAGGCGAACACGCCGCCGGTGCGCGGGTTCATCAGCGTCACGCACATCACCGGGAATTCACCACCCAGCGAGGCGTCCTTCACCAGCACCGGGAAGCCTTGTTCTTCCAGTCCCTGGATGCCGGCGACGATGCCCGGGTACTTGGCCAGCACGTCCTGCGGC
Organism: uncultured Pseudomonas sp.; assembly: GCA_964543555.1. Classification (GTDB taxonomy): domain Bacteria; phylum Pseudomonadota; class Gammaproteobacteria; order Pseudomonadales; family Pseudomonadaceae; genus Aquipseudomonas. The sequence continues at coordinate 13,741 of CAZIZA010000072.1, read as the reverse complement.
ACGTCCGGCAGGCACAGCTCGCCTTCGAGAATTTCGCGTTTCACCGCCCGCTCGAATATCTCCGACAGGCACTGCACCTGGGCTTCGGCCAGGGTGTTGCCGGCGCTCATGCCGTTGGACAGGTACAGGTTCTCGATCAGGTTGGACGGGAAGTACACCGTCTCGCCATCGCTCTGGCGCACGAACGGCAGCGAGCAGATGCCGCGCACCGTGTTGCCGGAGTTGGTGTCGTACAGGTGCGAGCCGCGCAGCTCGCCATCCGGGTTGTAGATGGCCAGGCAATGCGCGTCGAGGATCTCCTCGGGCAGCGCGTCCTTCGGCCCCGGCTTGAACCAGCGCTCGTTGGGGTAGTGGACGAACGCGGCAGCGGCGATGTCCTCGCCCCAGAACTGGTCGTTGTAGAAGAAGTTGCAGTTCAGCCGCTCGATGAACTCACCCAGCGCCGAGGCCAGGGCACTTTCCTTGGTCGATCCCTTGCCGTTGGTGAAGCACAGGTTCGACTGCGCATCGCGAATATGCAGCGACCAGACGTTGGGCACGATATTGCGCCAGGAGGCGATCTCGATCTTCATCCCGAGATCCGCGAGGATGCCCGACATATTGGCGATGGTCTGCTCCAGCGGCAGGTCCTTGCCCGGGATGTATGTGGTGGTGTCACTCACCGGCATCAGCAGCGCCTGGGCGTCGGCGTCGAGGTTGTCCACTTCCTCGATGATGAACTCGGGGCCTTGCTGCACCACCTTCTTCACGGTGCAGCGGTCGATGGAGCGCAGAATCCCCAGGCGATCCTTCTCGGAAATGTCCGCCGGCAGCTCGACCTGGATCTTGAAGATCTGCGCGTAGCGGTTGTCCGGGTCGACGATGTTGTTCTGCGACAGGCGGATGTTCTCGGTGGGGATGTCGCGCGTCTGGCAGTACAGCTTGACGAAGTACGCCGCGCACAGCGCCGAGGAAGCCAGGAAATAGTCGAACGGCCCCGGCGCCGAACCGTCGCCCTTGTAGCGGATCGGCTGATCGGCGATCACCGTGAAGTCATCGAACTTGGCTTCGAGGCGAAGGTTGTCGAGAAAGTTGACCTTGATTTCCATGGGGCAATACCAGCGAGCGAAACAAAATGGCCGCCATTATCCGGGTTTTCGGCGGCCTGTCTTGCTCGGTGGTTGCCGATGAACGCGCGTCGGACCAGCGGCCTGCATGCGCAGGCCCGAACAGCGGCTCAGCTTTCGGCTTCGGCGGGGTTAGTGGTGCCGATGGAGGTGTAGCTCGGCCATTGCCGCCGTGGGTTTCGACGAACTGTTCCGCTGCCGGCGACAGTGAAGAACCACGGCGGCGGACGAGCTGTATCCAGAAGGCAAGGCGCTCGAGAAGGGCACTTACCGCGTGACGTTCAAGACCGGCGAGTGGTTCGCCGAACATGATACAAACAGCTTCTTCCCCGAGGTGCCTGTAATTTTCGAAATCGACGGTACCGTGCCGCACTATCACATCCCGCCGTTACTCAGCCCTTACGGCTTTTCGACCTATCAGTGGTAACTGATCGTCGGTACGCCCGGATGCAATGTCCTGTTGCATGCAGACGCCAAGCAAGCCGGCTCGTCCGGCCTGCTTGGCGTGTGGACCGTTGGAGCGTATACAGGTTGCCGCTATTTTTAGGTGGGCGTTCTGTTCTCCTGCGCTCTAGTGTCAAGCAGGACGGACTGATTGAAAGGTGAATATGACGACTCCCGGGCGAAACGTGCTGATGGCAATCCTGCTGCTCTGTTGTTGGGGCGTTGTCATGCTGTTCGCCTTCTGGTGGTTCGAAGGCCGCTATTTGCGGACCTTCAGCGAGCAGGCCTCATTCTTCGACGGCAACACACTGCAACTGCCCGATGAAATTGCAGGGCCCGGGATTATCCGTGTCGTGCACTTCTGGGATCCTGCCTGCCCCTGCAACGTGGGCAACCAGCAGCATCTCAGTGAGCTTATCAGCCGCTTTGCTCCACAAGGTGTGATGTTTCGGGTCGTGCAGAAGGCCGGTAGTCGTGGCGATTTACCTGGCTCGCTGAGCGCCCTGGAACCCTTATATGACATGGTTGGCGTCGACACGCTTGCAGCCAGCCCGGCCGTTGCCATATGGGGGCGTGATGGCGGCCTGGCGTATCTGGGCCCCTACAGCGAAGGTGCCACCTGTACCTCCAGCAACAGCTTCATTGAACCTATCCTTGAGGCCCTCATCGCAGGGCGAAGCGTGAAAGCGGATAACAATATGGCCGTAGGCTGCTTCTGCAACTGGAGCCGATAGGGCTGGGCCGCAGTTGTGTTACCTCCCGGAAGGCCAGCGATGCTCCCCTGAAATGATGCTTTGAGGTGACATGCAGGCATGGCTGCATTCCGATGACAGGTCGCTATTTCGCTGGACAAAACCTATACAAAATATAAAATTTGTACAGGTGTTGGCGCGCTGCCCATACCTGCTCTCGTCTTATTGCAGCGCCTGCCTCGAGACCCTGAAGATGAGCGCCCAGCAGTCCCTGATCGAAAAGCACTATCGAAAAGCAGATCGCATCATGATTGGTGTGCTATGGCTGATGTTTGCATATTCGATCGGGCTGGCCGCTTGGCACGGTACGTGGGAGCAAGCATTGCTGGTCGGTGGTAGCACGGTATTGGTGATGACCGTGATGCAGCGCCTGATACCGGGGCGGCGATTGTTGCGCTGTGCAATTGGTGCAGCATTCATGGTGATGTCGGCGCTGCACATCAACCAGAGCAATGGCCTGCTCGAGGCCCATTTCGGTATCTTCGTGCTGCTCGCCTTTCTGGTTTATTACCGTGATTGGCTTCCCATCATGGTCGCTGCTGTCGTCATCGCGGTACATCACCTCAGTTTCTTTGCCCTGCAGTTGCAGGAGGCCGGTGTGGTCGTCGTGCGCGACGGCAGCTGGCCGATCATATTCCTGCATGCGTTCTACGTCGTTCTGGAAGCTGCGATCCTCATCTATCTGGCGCGCCAGACGTACGGAGAAGCACAGGAGGGCGCGGCATTGATGGACACCGTCGCCCGCTTGAGTGACGAGAATCGCACGATCGATCTCAGCACGCGTAGCAGCCCAACCGGCAAGGTATCGGTCAGGTTCAATCACTTTCTCGTCATGCTGGATGAACTGGTGAGTGAAGTGATCAAGGATACCCAGGGCCTGCAACGCATGGGCAGCAGTCTTGTAGAGGCTACGGAGCAGTTGCGTCGGGGTGCGTCAAGCCAGCAGAAAGAGGTGCGCTACATGAGTGGCGCGATGCTGCAGATGAGCGCCGCCATCGATGAAGTCGCCGATTATGCCGATCAAGCTGCAACAGCCGCTCAGGCTGTGAATCAGCAGGCTGGGGTGGGCAGTGAAGCGGTCGAGCATGTGCGCAGCGAAATTCACAAGCTGTCTGAGCGCATCGATGATACCGAGCGCGACGTACAGTCTCTGGCGACCCAATCAGAGCAGATTGGCAAGGTGGTCGAGGTCATCCGCGCCATTGCGGAACAGACCAACCTGCTCGCCCTCAATGCAGCGATCGAGGCTGCGCGTGCGGGCGATCAGGGGCGCGGTTTCGCCGTCGTGGCCGACGAGGTACGCAACTTGGCGCAAAAAACAGCACTGTCCACTGCCGAGATTCAGAGCATCATCAGTGCCCTGCAGGACAGCAGTCGGCAGGCCGCCATCGCCATGCAACAAAGCCGGGATAGCGTGCGCAATTGCGTTACCGACAGTGCCAGCACGGCACAACTCCTTGCTGCAGTGGCGCGGGATATCGATGCGATCACCCGCATGAACGAACGCATCGCTGCTGCGACTCATCAGCAGGCCGCAGTCAGTGCCGAGGTCAGTCAGCACCTGGGTAGTGTCGAACAAGTGGCGGAGCGTAATTTACAGGACGCTCACGCATTGGATCAGAACGGACAAGAACTCAGTACCCTCTCTGCAAGATTGAACGTGCTAAGCCAGCGCTTCAGCGTAACCAATGACGCCTCAAGCGGCCGGTTGTAGTGGTCTACTGATCCCGGACACCCATTTAGGCGGAAATCCTCGCCGTGAAAGAGGTGTCTGATGAGCAAGCAATGTCGTTCTTTTACGCCCGAGTTCAAAACGGCTGAGCCGCGAGTTCACAGTCCAGTGCGCCAACCAGGTGTGGTGTGGCGACATCACCTATGTCTGGGCGCAAGGTCGCCGGCATTACCTGGCGGCGGTGCTGGCTCTGCATGCAAGGCGAGTGATCGGCTGGGCGCTTTCCGCCAAGTCTGATGCTGAGCTGGTGATCAAGGCGCTGGACATAGCCTACGAACAGCGAGGTAAACCGCAGCAGGTGCTGTTTCACTAGTATCAGGGCAGCCAGTACGGCAGCCGCCTGTTCCGGCAACGCCTCTGGCGATAGCGGATGTAGCAGGGCATGAGCCGTCGAAGTAACTGCTGGGACAACTCACCGATGGAGCGCTTGTTCCGGCGTCTGAAGTCGGAGTGAGTTCCGCCGACCGGTTATCCAACAGTCCGGGAGGCACAACGGTACATCAGCAACTACCTGATGCATCACGACAACCAGGTCAGGCCACATCAATTTAACATTGGTTTGCCGCCTGCGGTGGCCGAAGAAAAACTTAACCCACTGTCCGGGTTGGGTTGACCACTACACTCAGGCTGCTCGTCGTTTTTTGTATTCAAATGTTAGGGCGTCGGTTTGCAGTGCCCGAAACCACGATCTGTGGGCATGCGTAAGCATTTTCTGGATTGCTCATCAAAGTGGCTTGCGGCGTAAGAAGGAATATAATGAGCGCCCCTTGTCACTTCGGATCCATTGTGGACACATCAAGCCCCAGCGGTTGTAGACGCTCTTCTGAAACAAAACATGATGAGGTGATGCGGTGATCGAACCGACCCTCACGCTCCTGTTCGGTACTCTCGTTATCCTGGCGATCATTGCGGCAAACGGCTACTTCGTCGCCCAGGAATTCGCCTACATGGCCGTCGACCGAACGCGACTCGCAGTTCTGGCCGCCGACGGTAATGCCTCCGCCAAGCGCGCTCTTGAAGTGACGAAACGAACCAGCTTCATGCTGTCGGGTGCCCAGTTGGGCATCACCGTGACAGGTCTGCTGGTCGGTTTCGTGGCGGAACCCCTGGTAGGCCAGTCGCTCGGTATTCTGCTGGGCGGGGTAGGTATTCCTTCCGAGGTTGGCGTAACCGTCGGTACGCTGCTTGCCCTGGTGGTCGCTACGATCATCCAGATGATTTTTGGCGAGCTCTATCCGAAGAACCTGGCAATCGCCAATGCCGATCCGTTGGCCAGAGGTCTTGCCCGCTCGACCCTGATTTACCTGACGGTATTCGGTTGGTTGATCGGTTTTTTCGACAAGTCCGCCAACCTGTTCCTGCGCTTGCTACGTATCGAGCCTGTCCATGATCTGGATGTAAGCGTCTCGGCTGATGACCTGCCGCGCATCATTTCTGACTCGCGTGACAGTGGAGATCTTCCCGTAGAGCTCTCGCTAATGCTGGATCGCATTCTTGACTTCCCCCAGCAGGACGTCGAGCACGCCATGATTCCGAGGTCGCAGGTTGACTGGCTGCCTCCAGAGACGACGTTGCTTAAGTTGCGCGAGCTCATGGCCAGTGGTCATACCCGCTATCCGGTCATCCATGAGGATACCCCTGTCGGTGTCGTTCACCTCACGGATGTTCTGTTGCGACTGGTAGCGGGTGATACTGAAGACACGGTTGAATCGGTGATGAGACCGGCCACTGTCATTCCTACCCTCATGGCGCTGCCGGATGCTCTTGCTGAATTGATTCAGACCAACAACCAACTAGCCTGCGTCATCGATGAATACGGCAGCTTCGTCGGCGTACTGACTCTTGAGGACCTCGCCGAGGAAATCGTCGGCGAAATTACCGATGAACATGACGAAGACAATGCCGACCCGGTCATGCCCGGCGGTGAAGGCATCTGGATCATGGATGGCGATGTGCACCTGGACGAAGTCGAACGTGCGCTCGGCTATGACCTGCCTCATGAAGAGGTTGAAACCATCGCTGGTTTGTTGATCGCGGAGCTGGGTGCTTTGCCCGCCGAAGGCGACATCGTGACGATAACCTTGCCTGAGGATCCCTCGGAGCTGGTTTCCGATCTGCCCGTGGAGCGTCAGCTAGTGATCGAAGTGCTGCGGGTTGAACGCTATGTGCCGACCCAGGTGCGTGTCACGCTTGTCGAGACGATTAAGCAGGAGGAAGCGCAATGAATGATCCTCTGATCGTCACGTTGGTGACCATCGCCCTCATCGTGCTCAGCGCAATCTTCGTCATCATCGAGTTCGCATTGCTCGGTGCGCGCCGTCACCGTCTCGAAGAGCTGGCACCTACCAGCAGCTCTGCACGCGCCGCGTTGCGCGGCATGAACGACCTGACCCTGATGCTGGCGGGTGCTCAGTTGGGCATCACGTTCTGTACCTTCGCACTGGGCGCCGTGACCAAGCCTGCTGTCGACAACTGGCTCGGTCCGCTGCTGATTGTCTGGGGCGTTCCCGAGTGGGCGGCCGGTGGTGCGTCCTTCGCGCTTGCGCTCTTCGTGGTGACTTTTCTGCACCTGGTCGTTGGCGAGATGGCACCGAAATCCTGGGCGATTGCGCACCCGGAACGTTCGGCACTGGCCGTAGGGGTCATATCACGCGCTTACATCTGGCCGTTGCGCCCACTCATGAGCTGGATCAATCGGATTGCGAACCGTTTGGTGAAGGCGTCCGGTGTCGAACCTGTCGAAAGCGCAGCTGTTGGTGGACGAGACATTGCAACTATCCGACAGCTTGTCGAGCATTCGGCTGAGGTCGGAACGCTCCAGCCAGGCCTTCAGCAGCAGATCTCCAGTCTTATTGATCTCGGCACCTTGCCGATCGAAGAGCTGGTAACGAGTGACGCTATCCCGGTCCACGTCAAGTTTGATGCGTCCGTAGCGGATGTGCGTGCAACCGCCGCTCAGTCAGGCCATCTGCGCATTCTGATTCTCGGTGCTAGCGACAAGCTGCCTCTGGTCGTTCATCTGCGCGACACGCTGCTTGAGCCTGATACGCGTCCGGCGCGGGAAATCGCCCGCCAGGTTTTCGTTCTGGACGCTAAAACGCCGGTCTATGAGTCCCTGGCGCTCATGCGTAAGTCGAGCGTTCAGCTTGCCGTGGTCATGCAAGACGGACAGTTGAAAGGGGTGGTAACGCTCGCCGACATACTGGAACGCATATTGCCCCTTGCGACCGCCTCCTAGCCGGCTCCCCGGTCAGCCCTTGAGCTGAGCTCCGGTGTGCAAATGATCAGGCGTGTACTGGCAGAGCATGCCGTTGTTGATGCCTGATGCATCAGCAGCGTCTGGCTTGTTTTTCAGCAGCACAGGAGGGTTAGCTGCCGCTGGCTAACCCTCCTGCAGCCTGTTTCCAGATGCAGGAGCTGGGCCTGCGATTGCGATGATAGAAACCTGGGTGGTTCGGGCAGCAACGGGCTTTTGTCTCGGCCAGCTACCGTTCATGCCCGGAACCTTCGGTTCGTTGTAGGGCTTGCCTCTGGCCAGGTGGTCATTGGGGCGCTCTGCGAAGCGGCAGGCCCTCATCGCGGTGATGCTACTGGCACTGGCTTTGCCGCTCTGCCATTGGGCTTCGCTGTGGCTGGGGGGCGGAGATGTTCCACAGGCGGCAAGGTTCGTTCGGTGTCGATCGCTGCAGAGCTAGAAGCCAAGATCGTCAGGCACTGGAAGCAGCACGGCCAGCCAAACTCGGCCATCACCTCATTCCGTCGCGCCCTGGCCGGGACGACCATCCGCCTACCGAAAGGCCAGGCCGCCCTCGCCCTGCGACACACCTTCGCCAGTCACTTCATCCAGAACGGCGGAAATATCCTCACTCAGCAGAAAATTCTCGGTCACGCCAGCCTGGTCGTGACCATGCAGTATGCGCACCTGTTGTGGCTCAATGATTCTGGACACCCCGATAGGGCGTTAAGCTTCGCCCAGCCATGAGGTGTTTGCGTGACCAGAAGATCATTCAGTACAGATTTCAAACTTGAAGCAGCAGGCCTGGTTCTGGATCAAGGCTATTCAATTCCCGAAGCCTGCAAATCGATGGGTGTAGGTCCGACCGCATTAGGTCGATGGGTGGAGCAACTGCGCGGCGAGCGTGGTGGCACAACACCCGCGCGCAGCAAGGCCATGACACCCGAGCAGAAGCGTATACAAGACTTGGAGGCCCAGGTTCGGCGCTTGGAGCGGGAGAAAGAGATCCTAAAAAAGGCTACCGCTCTCTTGATGTCGGACTCCCTCGATCAGTAGCGCTGATTGAGGCATTGGGCGAGCGGTATCCACGAGCCGAACTGTGCCGGGTGTTTGATGTGCAGCGCAGCAGCGTTTACGAAGCATGCAAACGCCGTCGCCGAGTTGATCACAGGCGAATTGCCTTGCGTCAGCTGGCTGTCGATGCGTGTGCAAATCCCTGCTGGTGAGTTGAACACGAGCAGCATCTCTGGAGCAGGAGCTAGCTCCTGATATTGAGGCACTTTAATGCCTTATTTTATGGCTAAGACGATAGATTGGGTATTAAATTGCCTTTTTCGGCATATAAGGCTAATTTTTAGGCATTAAAGTGCCGGTGACTAGCATGCACAATCTTACTCTGCAGGTTTATACGGATGGCCAGTGGCGCAATGCCATGGAGTTCTGTTTCGAACAGTCCGAGGAGGGCCTGGAGGGTGCTTGTGCTTATGGCTACCAGCAGGGCTATCTGGTTGACTCCTTGGAGTCTGTCGGCAGTCGGCTGAATGTGGCTGTCAGCGCAGCTTATCCTCTCGGCTGGGATTCCTGGCGAGATAAGAAGGCGCCTGCGTTTCTCTTCGACATTCTGCCATCAGGTGCAGCGAGACGCTTTCTACTGAAACGTTTGGGGGGGGAGCGGCCCGAAGGTCTCAATCTTGATCTCTACCTCCTTGGGCGTTGCACACCAGCGCCAATTGGCAATCTGCGTATCAAGGAGTCCGTCGAGGCGATTGCGGGCAGCCCTGTGCTCGGTTTTACGCGCGATGAGGTTATTAGTCGGGATTCACGATTCCTGGAGTACGCGTATGAACAGGGCGCAGCGATTGGCGGGGCGACAGGTGCTGGCGGTGAGGCCCCCAAGCTGTTGCTGACTGAAGATCGGCACGGCGCCTTACATCCAGATGCCGTGCTGCCAGATGCTGATGCAGCCCAGCACTGGTTTGTGAAGTTTGCGCGTAACAAAGCCAGTCAGACCGATCAGGACATCCTGCGCAGCGAGTACTGCTTCTATCGTGCTGTCCAGCAGCTCGGTATGGATACGGTTGCAGTTGAAGGGCTGGCATTGGAGGAGGGCAGTAAGCCCAGCCTCTGGGTGCATCGCTTTGACCGGAATATTAGCCCAGCAGGGGTTGGCCGAACTGCCGTTGAGTCCATGTACTCGCTATGTGGTGTAACCGTGGCAGGCAGTTACATGCTGCACACGCACGTACTGGGGAAGCTGGTTGAGCTATGGCGAGCTGTTGGACAGGAACAGCAGGTCGGTGATCTGGTGTTTGAATACATGCGGCGTGATCTGCTGAACCAGATCCTCGGAAATTCAGACAACCATGGACGTAACACCGCGATTCTCCGCTCCGAGCAGGGGGTTCGGTTGGCGCCAATCTACGACCTGGCTCCGATGGTCATGGACGAGGAGGGTGTTACGCGTACGACGAAGTGGCCAAAGCACATCGAGCTTGCAGGAGAGGTCAACTGGAGAGCGGCTTGTGATGAGGTTGCAGAGTGGATTGATGCCGATGAACTGTTCCAACGATTGCAGTTGGCAGCTCAGGACTTGCTCGCGCTACCTGACTTGCTGAGTGCACAGGGGCTTCCCGATTCAACCATGAGTCACCCGCGTATAGCTCTGAGAAATCTCCAGCAGCGTATGCTTCAGTGGGGGTTGGTCTAATGGATATTCTTGAGCGCAATCGCATTTTGAATGAGCTGCAGCAGCAGTTGGCTAGCGGCGAGATCACGATTGGAGGAGCAGTGCGACGCCTGCGTAAGGAAGTGACTGGCTTGCAGCAGGCCAGGTTTGCACAGATGTGCAAACTGTCATTGCGTGCCTTGCGACAGCTTGAGCTGGATGAGGGCAATCCGACGGTTCAGACGTTGAACAGTGTGTTTAATCCCTTTGGTATGCAGGTCGGCATTGTGCCGAAGACTCCGCGTTGAGTGAATCACCCCGGGTTTCGTGGAGGCCTTAACTCTTGAGAAGATGAGGCCATGAGAAAGACTACGACCTACTCCCCTGAAGTCCGTGAACGTGCCGTGCGCATGGTTCTGGAGCATTTGAACGACACTCCTTCGAGTGGGTCGCCATTGAAGCCATCGCGCCGAAGATTGGCTGTGCAGCGCAAACGTTGCATGGCTGGATACGCCGTCATCAGACCTACGCAGGTCAGCGTCCAGCCACATCGTATGGTTGGCCTGATTCACCATAGCGACCGTGGCAGTCAGTACGTCTCAATCCGCTACGCCGAGCGACTGGCAGAGGCCGGTATAGAGTTCTCAGTTGGGAGCAAGGGCGACAGCTACGACAACGCCCTGGCCGAGACTATCAACGGGCTATACAAGGCTGAACTGATTTACCGTCAGTCATGGAAGAGGCGTGAAGCTGTTGAGATGGCGACCTTGAGATGGGTGCACTGGTACAACCACCAGCGGCTGTTGAGCTCAATCAGGTATATCCCGCCTGCGGAGGCTGAGGCAAACTTTCACCAGCAACAAGCAGGTCAGGCCATAGCGGCCTGACTTGAACGAAACAGCCTCCACGAAACCCGGGGCGATTCACTGAGGGTTTGGAGCACAATTTGGAATACACGAAGGCATGGATGCAGTTAGACATCTTTGTACGTCTATGACGCTGAAAGCCATGTATTTGCTGGGTTTCAGGCACAAAAAAAGACGTCCGTGGACGTCTTTAGATGTTGTAATGGTGGAGCCGAGGGGATTTGAACCCGTGTTGAGACTTCTGCATTGCCCCGCTCTTGTCCGCTTTCCCAAGTAAATTAGCCTTTTGCGACCTTTGCTCTATTGCATTGACCTGCTATGCCTTGCTGTGTCTTTGACACTTTTGGGACACCATCGCCCGTCGAGTAAATCGAACCCTTTCTAGTCCTACGCTGTAATCCGCAACGCCCGGCTTTATTGGCCTTGCGGCCCAGCGTCTACGGCATTTTTCCGCTATCCCTTGCAGTGATTTCGGCACGCCTTCTCGCGTGCCTTGCACCTTCCCTGCGGCTTTGTGTATACCTACCTAGTAGTAATGACAGCGTGGAATGTGCAAGTCAGGCGAATAGAATACGTCTTGGCGCATGCCCAGCTATCTAAGCTATTGAACGGCGGCGTTTTTTAAGACAGCCTTCTTCGGAGTTACACCGCCTTCCTCTCTATTGGATTAGTACGGAAGATTATCTAATTACTGTTAGGCGTTATAGGAGACATCGTGCCCACCGGTCACCCGACAAGCCTCTTCGTCAGCTCGACCTGCTATGACCTTTCCCAGGTTCGCGCCGACATGGCGGACTTCGCGAGAGCAATGGGACTTGAGCCGGTTCTTTCTGAACTTGACTCTTTTCCAATCGATCCGTCATCCGACACTGTCTCCAATTGTCTTGCAGCGGTGCGCAATCGCGCTGACATCTTTGTCCTCATTGTTGGAGGTCGGTACGGATCACTTGTTGACTCGGGTAAGTCAGTTACTAACCTCGAATACGTCGAAGCTACCGCGAAAGGCGTTCCCAGATATGTCTTCGTCAAGCGCGACATTCTCTCTCTCCTTCCGACTTGGAAAGCTAACCCCGATGCTAACTTTAGTGCCAGCGTCGATACACCCAAACTCTTCGAGTTCGTCGCCAGCCTAAGAGGCTCCGGCAATCTGTGGGTTTTCCCGTTTGATAGCGCACAAGACGTTGCCCAGACCCTTCGCAAGCAGATCAGTTATCTCCTATCAGACAGCCTATCGATTCGCAATCGCCTTTCTGATCAGAATACTGACCTGCAGGCACTTGGCCCGCGAACTCTTCGTATTTTTTTGGAAAAGCCTCGAGGTTGGGAGTTCAGGGCTTTTGCCGCCGCGTTACTTGAGTGCCTGGCTCGACATAAGTCAAAGAAACTTGACTATGAATTTGGTTTGAATTTTGAAAAGCCGATTGCTTTCATTGACGCAGTAGAAGCTTGTGACTGGGTCAAAAGCAAAGCTGATCAAATGGTTCACATTGTCGATAATCTGTCCAGAGCAGTGAACAATGGCTTAGAAGTCGCGGTTGGTGCCCCAGGCGAGCCCGGCGACATTGCGCGCATATGGCATCTAGCGGAAAGGGTTGGAGATGCGTACTCATTTCTGCTCAATTGGGCTCTAGAGTTTGACAGGGTTAAATCTGAATCAGAGTTTAAGCGTGTTGCTACGCTAGCTCGACAACTAGTCGCAGAAACGATTCCTCAACTTGAGGCTTTTGCAGACTCACTTCCCAGCGTAGTCGATGCAGCCCTCGCAACACCCGAAGCAGATAAGCAGATTACCCTGAGCCTGACGGTCGGAGATACCTCCGAATTGATTGCAGAAATGCGAAAGCTCTATGGGCAATGACGTCTAGCCGCTCTCTCAAGCTGACCCGCTACGGTAGGCTTATAATGCCTGCCGTAGCGGGTAGCTAAGCTCGAAAGTTATTGAAAAATGTCTCGCCTTGAGTGTGCATGCACTGTTTCTCTTTTGCTCAGCCAGAGAGTTGTGAGTACCCAGTAGTCACTAGCTCTTTTTCCACCTAAGTCCAGCCCGGCTTCAAGGTCTTTGATTATCAGTTTCTCCCCCGGCTGAATGTTTCTTTTGACGGGGTGAAAGCTATTAACCGATTTGAAGTCCCATACCCCATCTTTGTTGATGTAGGCGTAGGCGACTTCAACGCTCTCTACGTATCTGGTTTTTGAGTGTTTTGGATTGTTTACGATCTGCAGCTCGTCGAGCCTTGTATAGATAAGGCTCTTTCCCGCTAGCGCTCGGCCTTTCCCTGTTACTTTGAAAGCCCATTCGTCATGGGCTTGTCCGACGTAGAAGGCTACTTCTTCGGCTGCCTTGGCCTGCGTGAACGCGATCAGGCACAGGATGGTGCATATCAGTTTCTTCATGGTTTTCCGAGCTCCTTTCGGGCGTACCAGCGCCTAGCTGCTTCCTGGGTGATCGCTATCCCGCGTTGGGTTGGCTCAAGTTTCGGTTGGCTTCGTCGTATGTCGGGCTGGTTTGGCCTGCTGCAGGTGCAATCTGGCCGCTAGCCAGCCATAGGGCGTATTGGGGATAGATCTTCACCAGTACGTCGATCTCTTCAGTGCTGATTCGCACTGCGCCTTTGCTAAGGCTTTTCCAACGGTTGTGGTCAGTACCGCTTTCGGTGCTGATCCTCTTGGGGCCATACATCTTGATCAATAGACGAGCCCTATCGCCTGAGCTTTCCATATAGATATTGATTTTCTCTTAATCTGGGGGCAAATGTTGCTCTCACTCACGGTGGGGGCTATATTTGCTCCGAGGGTTATATTTGCTCCCTCGGAATGCTGAACATTGCCGAATATAGTGGATTAAAGCTTATGGATACGGAAGGTCTTGACCCGCAAAAGCTGCACGGTGCCCCGCCCTTGATGCCGTGGCAGAAGTTCGCCGAGTGGATCGGCATGGGCG
>CAZIZA010000071.1:1772-14904 GCA_964543555.1 uncultured Pseudomonas sp. | reverse complement strand
CAGGTAGTACTGAGGTTCTGGATTCCCGCCTGCGCGGGAATGACGACTATTTCAGCGTTTCCTTAGGCCCCTTACTGAGTCGTATCGACTCAAGGGCACCGACGAAGGCTGTATTATGCCCGCTTTGCCCGGCGCCGCGACACGCGCCCTGTCGGCTACTTGTGAGGAAGGTGGATGAAACCCTGGTTGACCCTGGTGGGCATCGGCGAAGACGGCTATCCCGGCCTGGGCAAGGCCGCGCGCCGAGCACTGCTGGCGGCGACGCGTATCGTCGGCGCGCCACGGCAACTGGCCTTGCTGCCGCCATGCATCGCGGGCGAGCGGGAAACCTGGCCGAGCCCCTTCGACCTTGGGCCGCTGCTGGCGCGGCGTGGCGAGGCGGTGTGCGTGCTGGCCAGCGGCGACCCGATGTTTTACGGCGTCGGCGCCAGCCTGGCGCGCCAGGTTGCCACCGACGAGTTGCAGGTGTTGCCGGCGCCGTCTTCGGTGTCGCTGGCGGCCGCGCGCCTGGGCTGGCCGCTGCAGGAGGTTGAGGTGGTCTCCTTGGTTGGGCGGCCGCTGGCCACGCTCAACGGCAAATTGTTCCCCGGCGTGCGTCTGCTGGTACTGAGCGCCGATGGCGAGACGCCCGCTCAGGTCGCCGAAGCCCTGCGTGCACGCGGTTTCGGCGCCAGTCGCCTGACCCTGCTGGAGCATCTGGGTGGCCCTGAGGAGTGTCGCCTCGATGGCCTGGCCGCGAATTGGGACCTGCCGCGCGGCGCCGACCTCAACCTGCTGGCCGTGGAGTGCCAGGCCGAAGCCGGAGCAACGCTGCTGCCGCCCACCTGTGGCCTGCCGGACGAGGCCTACCGTCACGACGGCCAACTGACCAAGCGCGATGTACGGGCAGTAACCCTGGCGCGCCTGGCGCCGCTGCCCGGTGAGCTGTTGTGGGATGTCGGCGCCGGTTGCGGCTCCATCGGCATCGAGTGGATGCGCGCGCACCCAATCTGCCGCGCCATCGCCATCGAGGCCAACGACGGGCGCCAGGCACATATCCGCCACAACCGTGATGCCCTCGGTGTGCCGGGCCTGCAATTGGTTGCCGGGCATGCGCCCGAGGCTTTGGCCGGGTTGCCGGCGCCGGATGCCATCTTTATTGGCGGCGGCGTCACCGTGCCTGGTGTGCTGGATGCTTGCTGGGCCGCGCTCAAGCCGGGCGGGCGCCTGTTGGCCAATGCCGTGACCCTTCAGAGCGAGGCGGCGCTGGTGAATTTTCGTGAGCAGCACGGCGGCGAGTTGCTGCGTCTGACCGTGGCTCAGGCGCAGCCCCTCGGCGGCTTCGACACCTGGCGTGCGGCGCTGCCAATTACCCTGCTGACGGTGCGCAAGCCATGAGTGCGCGACTCCTGCTGCTCGGTGGCACCACCGAGGCGCTGCGTCTGGCGCGTCGCCTCGGGCTGGAAACCGTCTACAGCCTGGCCGGCCTGGGCCGCGTGCCGGACGATCTGCCGTGTCGCGTGCGTGTCGGCGGCTTTGGTGGTGCTGAAGGGCTGGCCGCCTTTATCGCCGACGAAGGTATCGAGCTGCTGCTGGATCTGACCCACCCCTACGCCGCACAGATCAGCCATAACGCCGCCCGTGCCGCCGAAATCGCCGGCGTACCCTGCTGGGCGCTGCGTCGCCCCGGCTGGCAGCCCGGCGCGGATGACGACTGGCGCGAGGTGGACGATTGGGATGAATTGACCCGTGCGCTGGCGCCATTCGAGCGGCCATTCTTCACCTCCGGGCGTGAGCCGCTGGCGCACCTGCACGAGATTCCTGCGCACCAGCACTGGACGGTGCGCTGCCTGCAGGCCGAGCCGGCGCTGCCGCGCGCCGAGATCATCGGCGCGCGCGGGCCGTTCTCCCTGGATGAGGAGCGCGCGCTGTTCGCCCGCATTCGCTGCGACGTGCTGGTGAGCAAGAACAGCGGCAGCGCCTCCACCGAGCCGAAGTTGCAGGTGGCCCGTGAGCTGGGCCTGCCGGTGCTGTTGCTGCGCCGCCCGATGCTGCCGGCGGTAGCGCGCGAGTTTGCCGAATCGGACGCCCTGTGGGAGGCGCTTCAGCGGCGACTGGATGGCTGCCGTCGCGGCTAAAGCCCTGCGTTCTGGCCTGAGTGTGAGTGCTTTGCGTGGATCGCGCTTTATCGATCCACCGCCATGGTGGACGTGAAAAACGACGTCCACCCTACACGCACTGTTAGACTGCCGCCCCGTTTTGGAGACCCTCATGAGCCAAGCCCCTTACGCCCGCATCCTGTTTATCGGCCCCGGCCTGGGGCGTGGGGCATCGTCCGAGCGCCTGCAGCAGCGTATCGAAGCGCTGCTGGGCGAGGCGCATCTGCACGACAGCGAGCAGGATGGCTTCTGGCAGGCCATCATCGAGGCGCCACGTCCGCTGCTGGTAGTCGATCTGGAGCCGCGCGCCGATGCCGCGCACCGCGACTGGCTGCGCGAGCGCATCGCCGAACACGGTGACGGGACCGAGGTCTTCGTGGTTTGCACGGCCATGGAAGATACCTGGCTCGATGGCCTGGGTGCGCTGCTCGAACACCGCGAAGCGCATCTTTCCTGCAGCGACGTGCCGCCCGTACCGGAGCACCACGCCTGGTCGCAGATCCCGCCGCACGCGCAGCGTCTGCTGTTGTGCAACGGCCCGCGCTGCACGCGCAAGGGCGCGCTGGGCCTGTGGAAAACTCTGCGCCAGCGGCTCAAGGCGGCCGGCAAGCTGGAGTGCGAGGGCGGTGTGCATATCACCCGCAGCCAGTGCCAGTTCCCCTGCGATCTGGGGCCGACCGCGAGCCTTTATCCACAGGGCGAGTGGTACGGCATCAAGGATGAAGCGGCGGTGATTCGCCTGGTCGATGAGCGCCTGGTGGCGGGTACGGCGTTGCCGGAGTTGCGGATCGATGAGCGGGGCGGCAACTAACCGCTATGGCGGATAAGCTGCGCGTTGTCCACCCTACGCCTGAGCCAACCCACAAGTGCCCCGCACCTTGACTTCAGTGGAGGCGGGTGGTCATATCCGCCGCGCTTCAGGTGCCTCACGCCGCCGCGCGTGAGGTGAAACGGGAAGTCGGTTGAAGTCCGACGCTGCCCCCGCAACGGTAAGCGAGCGACCGTATCGAGATGCCACTGTGCGCCCCGCGCATGGGAAGGCGATGCGTTCATGACCCTCGCAAGCCCGGAGACCGGCCTGGAGTCGTTTGTGTCTGGCAACCCGCGGTGGGCGGGCGTTGACTCCAGTAGGGCGCCGCCGTGCCCCTGTCTGCTGTTGCGCATTTTCCATCGGATTGCCGTGCCTTTTCTCTTTGCGATGGAAGCAATATGGCGCGCTATCCCCTGTTCCAAAACTCTGCATCATTCGCGTTGCTATTGGCTTCTTCAGCCATGGCCAGCGCCTCTCCAGTCGATCTCCCTGCCGTCACCGTCCAGGCGCACGCTAGCGAGGAAGGCGACAGCGATCTGCATACGCCTACCACGTCCGGCTCGCGCCTGGAGCTGTCAGCCCTGCAAACACCGGCCAGCACCAGCAGCCTGAGCGGCGCCGAGGTGCGTGAGCGCAACAACCGCAGCGTGCAGGACGCGGTCACGCGCACACCTGGCATCACCTTTATCGGCAGCCCCGGCAATGGCGGCACGGCGCTGTCGGCGCGCGGCTTCACCGGCCATGCGGCGACCATGCAGTTGTACGACGGCACCCGCCAGTACGTCGGCGCGGGCACCGTGACCTTCCCGGTGGACACCTGGTCGGTGGCGCGTATCGACGTACTGCGTGGCCCGGCCTCGGTGCTCTATGGCGAAGGCGCCACCGGCGCGGTGATCAACGTGGTGCCGAAGAAGCCCTTCATTGGGCCGGTGGAGAATCACCTGCGCCTCGGCTACGGCAGCGACGACCGCCGCCAGGCCGCGCTGGACAGCGGCGGTTCGCTGAGTGACGAACTGAGCTACCGCTTCAACCTCAACCAGCAGGCCAGCAATGGTTGGGTCGACCGCGGTGATTCGGACAGCCTGGCGCTGAGCGCCGCCCTGCGCTGGGACGCCCATGACGACCTGAGCTTCACCCTGTCCCACGACCATGGCGACCAGAGCCCGATGCGTTATCTCGGCACGCCGCTGGTGGCCGGCAAGTACCGCGAGAGCATCCGCGAGCGCAATTACAACGTCGCCGACGCGGATATCCACTACAACGACCAGATCACCCGCCTGGTGACCGACTGGCGCATCAACGACGCGCTGACGGCCAATAACCAGCTGTACTACATCAAGACCCAGCGCTACTGGCGCAATGCCGAGGCCTATCGCTGGCAGCCGGGCGATACGGTCGAGCGCGGCGAGTTTTACCGGATCAAGCACACCCAGGAACAGGTCGGCGACCGCCAGACCTTCACCCTCGATCACGCGCTGTTTGGCCTCGATAGCCGCACGGTGGTCGGTGTGGATTACAACCGCATCCACTTCGCCCGCCAGCACGATTTCGCCAGCAGCTTCAGCGACAGCGTGCCGCTGGCCGGCTCCGGCGGCGGTCAGTACCAGAGCACCGACCCGCTGGGCTACGGCCCGCGCGAGCGCAACCTGGCGCGGCAGTTCTCGCTGTTCGCCGAGAACCGCACCCAGCTCACCGAACGCCTGTCGCTGGTCACTGGCGTGCGCCGCGATCAGGTGCATCTCGAGCGCAACAACCTGATCGAGGGCAGCAGCGCCGACCGCAGCCTGAGCGGCGACAACTGGCGCGTCGGGCTGGTCTTCGCGCTGACCCCGGAGCTGTCGCTGTATGGCCAGTACGCCACCAGCACCGAGGGGGTGAATAACCTGCTCACTCTGAACCCGACCCAGCAGCAGTTCGACCTCAGCGAAGCCAGGCAGACCGAGATCGGCCTCAAGCAGATGTTCTGGAATGGTCAGGGCGAGTGGACGTTGGCCGCCTATCACATCGTCAAGGAGAAGCTGCTCAGCCGCGCCACGCCGACATCGGTCACCGAACAGATCGGCCAGCAATCCTCCGACGGCCTGGAAGCCTCGCTGGAACTGGCGCTGGGGCGTGGCTGGCAGGTGTCGGCCAACGCGGCGTTCGTCCGCGCCGAGTACGACGACTTCATCGAAGGTGGTGGCGACCGCAGCGGCAATCGCCCGACCAACGTGCCCAGGCGCACCGCCAACCTGTGGCTGAACAAGGATCTCGGCAGCGGCGTGGAGGCCGGCATCGGCGCGCGATATGTCGATGCTCGCTATGTCGATACGGCCAATACCGAGAAGGTGCCGGGTTACACCGTGGTCGATGCCAATATCGCCTGGCAGGTGCTGTCGGACGTGCGCCTGGGCCTGGAGTTGAATAACCTGTTCGACCGCCAGTACGCCACCAGCGCCAGCAGCGATGGCCAGCAATGGTTCCTTGGCGCGCCGCGTTCGCTGTTCGTCACGGCGGATTACCGTTTTTGAAGCGCACGTGCCTGTGCCGGCGCGCCGCATGTGGAGAGTTCTTGTGTCAGTGAGTAGCGCCTCGGGCTGGTCGTTCAGCCTGTTCTCGTCGCCCGCGAGCCGCCGTACGGCGGCGCCCGAGCCGCGCCTGCGCATCCGTGACCTGGCCTGGTCGCCGGATGGCCAGCGCGCCTTGCTCGAAGCCATCGACCTGGAGATCGGCGACGGTGAGCTGCTCGGCCTGATCGGCCCCAACGGCAGCGGCAAGACCAGCCTGTTGCGCTGCGCCTATCGCTTCCAGCGGCCGTGCAGTGGCAGCGTCGAGCTGGGCGGCGAAGCGCTGTGGCAGCGCCCGCCGCGTTGGAGTGCGCAACGCGTGGCGGTGGTGCTGCAGGAGTTCCCGCAGGACTTCGGCCTGCGCGTGCAGGAGGTGGCGGCCATGGGCCGCACGCCGCACAAGGGCTTGTTCGACGGCGATGATGGTGAGGATCGACGCCTGGTCGACGAGGCGCTGGCGCGGGTCGGCCTGAGCGAACGGGCGCAGCAGGATTTCGCCCGCCTGTCCGGTGGCGAGAAGCAGCGTGCCTTGCTTGCCCGCGCGTTGGTGCAGCAGCCGCAACTGCTGATCCTCGACGAGCCGACCAACCACCTCGATCCGCGTTACCAGATCGAGCTGCTGCGGCAGATCAAATCGCTGGGCCTGGCGACGCTGGCCAGCTTCCATGACCTGAACCTGGCGGCGGCCTTCTGCGACCGCCTGTGCGTGATCGACCAGGGCCGCCTGGTGGCCGTCGGCACGCCTGCCGAGGTGCTCACCGCCGAGCTGCTGCAGCAGGTGTTCGGCGTGCAGGCGCTGGTCGACACCCATCCACTGGCGGGTTATCCGCGTATTACCTGGATCGTTTGATGAGTCTGTGCCATTCGCGGCTGAAGCCGCTCCTACCTTCGCTTCTGCTTTCGGCGCTGCTGGCCAGCCCCACCTGGGCCATCACCGTCACCAGTTGTGACCGTCAGGTGACCGTCGAGCAGCCGCCGCAACGCGCGGTCAGCCATGACGTGAACATGACCGCCATGCTCCTGGCCCTTGGCCTGAAAGAGCACATGGCCGGCTATACCGGTATCAGCGGCTGGAAAACCCTCGATCCGAGCATGCGCGAGCAGCTCGATGGCCTGCCCGAACTGGCCGCGCGCTATCCGTCGCTGGAAAACCTGCTGGGCGCCGGCACCGACTTCGTCTTCGCCGGCTGGAACTACGGCATGCGCATCGGCGGCGAAGTGACGCCGGCCAGCCTGGCGCGCTTTAACATCCCGGTGTACGAGCTGAGCGAGTCTTGCGCCCACGTCATGCCGGGCCGCGTCGCCAGCCTGGATGACGTGTACACCGACCTGCTTAATCTGGGCCGCATCTTCGCCGTTGAGGATCGCGCCGACGCGCTGGTGCAGGGCATGCAGGCGCGGGTGGCGGCGGTGCAGGCGCGTCTGGGCGAGCAGCCGACGCGGCCACGGGTGTTCGTCTACGACAGCGGCGAAGACCTGCCTTTCAGCGCCGGGCGCCAGGGCATGCCGCAGCCGCTGATCGAGGCCGCCGGCGGGCGCAACGTGATGGACGGTGTGGCCGGCAGTTGGATCAAGGTGGGTTGGGAGGCGGTGGTCGAGCAAGACCCCGAAGTCATTCTGATCGTCGACTACGGCGAGCGCACGGCGGCGCAGAAGCGCGACTTCCTCCTGCAGCACCCGGCGTTGCAGGGTGTCAGCGCGATCCGTGAACAACGCTTCGTGGTGCTGCCGTATCTGGCGGTGACGCCAAGCCTGGATAACGCCGCCGCCATCGAAACCCTGGCCGCTGCGCTGCATCCGGAGGCCTTCGCCCAGTGAGTCGCTATCGCCTGCTGTTGCTCGGGCTTGCCGTGCTGCTGGCGCTGTCCTGCGCCGGGTCGCTGGCCTTCGGTGCGGCGCAGGTGCCGCTTGAGCGCGTCGTGGCGATTCTTGGCCGGCACCTGTTTGGCATCACGCCCGAGGTGCCGGTCGGCAGCGGCCAGGACAGCATCGTCTGGCAACTGCGCGCGCCACGGGTGCTGCTCGGCGCGCTGGTCGGCGCCGGCCTGGCGCTGGTCGGCACGGTGTTGCAGGCAGTGACGCGCAACCCGCTGGCCGATCCGCACCTGCTCGGCGTCAGCTCCGGCGCGGCGTTCGGCGCGGTGATCGTGGTGCTCTACCTGGGTGAGTTCGCCGGGCTGCTCAGCCTGCCCCTGGCGGCCTTCGTCGGCGCACTGGCAAGCATGCTGCTGGTGCTGGCCATCGCCAGCCGGGGCGGGCGTCTGGAGAGCGACCGCCTGCTGCTGGCCGGAGTGGCGGTGTCGTTCGTGATGATGGCGGCGAGCAACCTGCTGCTGTACCTGGGCAACCCGCATGCGGCCAGCTCGGTACTGTTCTGGATGCTCGGCGGTCTCGGCCTGGCGCGCTGGGAACTGCTCTGGCTGCCGGCGCTGTGCCTGGCGCTGGCATTGGCCGTGCTGCTCGGCCTGGGCCGCGCGCTGAACGCGCTGATGGCCGGCGAGCAGAGTGCGGTCAGCCTGGGCCTGGAACCGCGCCGGGTGCGCCTGCTGGTGTTCGTGGTGGCCTCGTTGCTCACCGGGGTGCTGGTGTCGCTCTCTGGCGCCATCGGTTTTGTCGGCCTGATGCTGCCGCATGTGGCGCGTTTTCTGGTCGGCGCCGAGCATCGCCGCGTGCTGCCGGTGGCGGCGCTGCTCGGTGCACTGTTCCTGGTCTGGGTCGATGTCGCCGCGCGTACCTGGCTGGCGCCGCAGGATCTGCCCATCGGCATCGTCACCGCGGCTATCGGCGGGGTGTTCTTCGTGGCCCTGCTCAGGCGCCGTTAAGGTCGGCCCGATGCAGTAAGATGTGGCTTGTGGATATTTCTCGAGTCGCCCATGCCCCTGCCGCAGCGCCCCCGCCCCCGCTACCGCGTTTTGCTCACTGTGCTGGCCATTGCCGCCGGCTTGCTGCTGAGCCTATGGCTGGGCGGCCGCTATGCCGAAGAACGTGCATGGGATGAGCGCAGCGTCGAAGCACGCGGGCAACTGCAGCTCTACGCGCAGTCGATCCGCACCCTGGTCGAGCGCTTCAGCTCGGTGCCCGAGGTGCTGGCGCTGGACAGCGACATTCGCAGCCTGCTGCGCGCCCCGCAGGATCGCCAACTGCGCCAGGCGCTGAACCAGCGGCTGGAACGGCTCAACGCGGCTGCCGGCTCCACGGTGCTGTACCTGCTCGATGCCCAGGGTGAAACCCTGGTGGCCAGCAACTGGCGTGACTGGAGCAGCTTCGTCGGCAACAACTACGCCTTTCGTCCGTACTTCCAGAATGCCGTGCGTGATGGCGGTGCGCGTTACTTCGCGGTGGGCGTGACCACCGGCATTCCCGGCTATTTCCTGTCCCATGTGGTTCGGGGTGACAACGGTGAGCTGCTCGGTGTGCTGGTGGTCAAACTGGAGCTGGAAGAGCTGCAGCGTGAGTGGGTCGACCAGCCCGGTGTGTTGATGGTCGCCGACAGCTATCAGGTGGTGATTCTCAGCAACAAGCCGGCCTGGCGTTTCCGCGCCCTGCAGCCGCTCGACGAGCGAGCGCGGGCCGAGCTGGTGGAGGTGCGCCGTTATGCCGAGCAGGCGCTGCAGCCGCTGGCGCATCAGGTGCACCGGCATGTCGATGATGATGCCGACTGGGCGCGTGTCGATGGCCCCGACGGTACAGCGGATTACCTCTGGCAGCGCCTGCACCTGCCCGAGGAGGGCTGGACCCTGCACCTGCTCAGCGAGCCGCTTGGCCTGGCCGATAGCATGCGTAGCTACCGTCTGGCTGCTGCCGGGGTGTGGATGACCTTTGCCTTCCTGCTGCTGTTCCTCTTCCAGCGGCGCAAGAACCAGCGTTTGCAGGCCGGTATTCGCGAGCGTCTGGAGCGTGAGGTGGCGTTGCGTACCGCCGAGTTGCGTGAGGCTCAGGATGGCCTGGTGCATGCTGCCAAAATGGCTGCACTGGGGCAGATGTCGGCTGCCCTGGCGCATGAGATCAACCAGCCGCTGACCGCCCTGCAGATGCAGCTTGGCAGCTTGCGCCTGTTACTCGACAGCGGTAGGCCGGAAGCCGTGCGCGATGGACTGCAGCGCATCGATGGTCTGTTGCAGCGCATGGCCGCGTTGACCGGTCACCTCAAGACTTTCGCCCGCAAGACCCCGGCCGGTCTCAGTGAACGGTTGGGGCTGGGTGACGTGCTGGAGCAGGCACTGCAACTGCTGGCACCGCGCATGCGCAGCGAGCAGGTGGAGCTGCGCACGCAGATCAATGACCAGGCCGAAGTGCTTGGCGACGCCATTCGTATCGAGCAGGTGATCCTCAACCTGTTGCACAACGCCCTCGACGCCATGGCTGATAGCGACGCGCGCATCCTGTTGGTGCGCATCGCCCGTGAAGGCGACAGCTGCCTGCTCAGCGTCGAGGACAGTGGCGGCGGCATCGCCGAGGAAACCCTCGGCCGGGTATTCGAACCCTTCTTCACCACCAAGCCGGTGGGGCAGGGGTTGGGGCTCGGGCTGGCGGTGTCCTACGGTATCGTGCGCGATCTCGGTGGCAGCCTGGAGGCGCATAACGGCGAACGTGGTGCGGTCTTTACCCTGCGTTTGCCCGCCGCGCTGTAACCCGGATTGCTGCGCGTAGGCCTTGTAGGAGCCCGCTTGCGGGTGATGCTCCGCACCACAAAGGCCTATCGCCGGCAAGCCGGCTCCCACACGGGGCATATCGGTGGGCCTGGGGTGGGTTGGTGCTCGCTGCGCGGCGCTGCCTGATCGTAGTGTGCGCGGTGCGCACCGGTCGCTCCCCCGGATCTTATTCGTCGGGCTACACTGCCCGCCGTTCTCAAGAGGAGGTGGCATGAGCGCTCAGGTCATAGTGGTCGACGACGAAGTGGCGATTCGCGAAGCGGTGCAGCAGTGGCTGGAGCTGTCCGGTTTCGACGTGCGCAGCTGCGCCAGTGCAGCCGAAGCGCTGGCCCTGGTAGACCGCGATTTCCCCGGCATCGTTGTCAGCGATGTGCGCATGCCCGGTACTGACGGCCTGCAACTCCTGGACCGGCTGCTGCAGATCGATATTGACCTGCCGGTGATTCTGATGACCGGCCATGGCGATGTGCCGATGGCCGTACAGGCGTTGCGCCAGGGTGCCTATGACTTCATCGAGAAACCCTTCACCCCCGAGCGCCTGCTCGACAGCGTGCGCCGGGCGTTGGACAAACGCCGGCTGGTCTGCGAGAACCGCCAGCTGCGTCAGCAAGTGGCCGACAAGGGCCGTATCGAAAGTCAGTTGATCGGTATTTCGCGGCCCATGGAAAACCTGCGCCGGCAGATCCTCGAATTGGCCGGCACCTCGGTCAACGTCTTGATTCGCGGCGAGACCGGCAGTGGCAAGGAGCGGGTGGCGCGCTGCCTGCACGACTTCAGCCCGCGTGCGAGCAAGGCATTTGCCGCGCTCAACTGTGCGGCGATTCCCGAGACCATCTTCGAGAGCGAGCTGTTCGGTCATGAGAGTGGCGCCTTTACCGGTGCCCAGGCGCGGCGTATTGGCCGCATCGAACATGCTGACGGCGGTACCCTGTTCCTCGATGAAGTGGAAAGCATGCCGCTGGCACAGCAGGTCAAACTGCTGCGTGTGCTGCAGGAAAAAACCCTGGAACGCCTCGGCTCGAACAAGAGCATCCAGGTCGATCTGCGGGTGATCAGCGCGGCCAAGCCGGACTTGCTCGACGAGGTCAGGACCGGACGCTTCCGTGAAGACCTGGTGTATCGCCTGAACGTCGCCACCCTGCATATTCCGCCGCTGCGTGAGCGCCGCGAGGATATTCCCCTGCTGTTCGAGCACTTCGCCCATGAGGCTGCGCAACGTCATGGGCGCGAAGTGCCGCCGCTGGCGCCGAGTGAACTGGCGCGCCTGCTTGGCCATGACTGGCCGGGCAACGTCCGCGAGCTGATCAACGCCGCCGAGCGTCATGCTCTGGGCTTGTCCAGCCCGCCACCGGCCGAGCGCTTTGCCGGCCAGGCGCTGGCGCAGCAGATGGAGGCCTTCGAAGCACAATGCCTGCACAACGCCCTGTTGCAATGCCAGGGCAATATCTCGGCGGTGATGGACATGCTGCAACTGCCACGCCGCACCCTCAACGAGAAGATGCAGCGCCACGGGCTGGCGCGCGGTGATTACCTGCCCGGCGGAGAAGAATGAGCACACGCTGTAGGAGCCGGCTTGCCGGCGATGTTCTTACAGATGATCGCCCGCAAGCGGGCTCCTACGAGGTTATCCGCTCTCTGGATTGACCCCCGTGTACCTCAATAAGCGGATTTTTGCCGACTCCTTCACAGGTGTAGGCGGTTTACCGCTCAGTGACCCGTCGGTCTATAGATAAAACCCCGCTATCTCGGGCTTTCCAGCTCTGGCACGGCATCTGCTAAGACTGTCTCAGCCGCGCAGCGCCTTGCCGACGCGGCGACCATAACAATGACAAGAGGTCAGCCCATGAACAGTCATGTCCCTTGCGCCATGCCGCACTCGTTGCCGTGCACGGGCCGTCTCCCCACCGCGTCTGTCGCGGTTCTTGTCCTGTGTCGTGCCCTGCGCGGCTGATCGCGCAACGCCGACGTCGTTCCGTGACGTCGACTCAAAGTGAAACTCTGCATAAAGCCATAACAACGACGGAGATACTTCCATGCGTCTGACCAAGAAACTCAGCCTGTTCGCCGCTGCTGCGGCCATCACTGCCAGCACGGCGGTACTTGCCGCCCCGACGTTTATCAACGTGCTCACGGGCGGCACCAGCGGTGTCTACTACCCGATTGGCGTGGCCCTGTCACAGCTGTACAGCAACGGCATCGAAGGCTCCAAAACCTCGGTGCAGGCGACCAAGGCCTCGGTGGAGAACCTCAACCTGCTCGAAGCCGGTCGTGGCGAGCTGGCCTTTGCCCTCGGTGATTCGGTCGCCGATGCCTGGAATGGTGTGGAAGACGCAGGCTTCAAGGCGCCACTGAAAAAGATCCGCGCCATCGCCGGCACGTACCCGAACTACATCCAGATCGTGGCCAACGCCGAGTCCGGCATCAAGACCCTGGAAGACCTCAAGGGCAAGCGCATCTCCGTCGGTGCGCCGAAGTCCGGCACCGAGCTCAACGCCCGTGCCATCTTCGAAGCCGCTGGCCTGAGCTACAAGGACATGGGCAAGGTCGAGTTCCTGCCGTACGCCGAGTCGGTCGAGCTGATCAAGAACCGTCAGCTGGACGCCACCCTGCAGTCCTCCGGCCTGGGCATGGCGGCCATTCGTGACCTGGCTTCGACCATGAAGATCAGCTTCGTCGCCATCCCGGCTGACGTGACCGCGAAGATCGACAACGCCGCCTATGAGGCCGCCACCATCCCGGCCGGCACCTACGACGGTCAGGACGCTGACGTGCCCACCGTGGCCATCAACAACATCCTGGTCTCCCACGAAGGCGTCTCTGACGAAGTGGCCTACCAGATGACCAAGCTGATGTTCGACAACCTTGAGCGCCTGGGCACTGCCCACTCCGCCGCCAAGGACATCAAGCTGGAAACCGCCACCCAGAACCTGCCGATCCCGCTGCACCCGGGTGCCGAGCGCTTCTACAAGGAAGCCGGCGCGCTGT
>CAZIZA010000071.1:0-1672 GCA_964543555.1 uncultured Pseudomonas sp. | reverse complement strand
TGCACTCCATGAGTGAACAAGACAACGGCCTGGCTGCCAGCCCGTCCGACTGGCCGAAGGCGCTTTTTGCCGTCGCCCTGCTGTTTTCCATTTTCCAGATCGTCACCGCGGCCTTTCACCCGGTGTCGACCCAGGTGCTGCGTGCCGTGCACGTCGGCTTCCTGCTGCTGCTGGTGTTCATCAGCTTCCCGGCACTCGGCAAGGGCCGTCCGTGGCAGCCGCTGGCCTGGCTGCTGGGCCTGGCCGGCATGGCCACAGCCTTCTACCAGTGGTACTTCGAGGCGGACCTGATTCAGCGTTCCGGTGACATGACCACCACGGACATGATCATCGGCCTGACCCTGATCGTGCTGGTGTTCGAGGCCGCGCGGCGGGTCATGGGCATCGCCCTGCCGATCATCTGCGCCTGCTTCCTTGCCTATGGTTTGCTCGGCCAGTACCTGCCGGGTGACCTGATGCACCGTGGCTATGGCCTCGACCAGATCGTCAACCAACTGTCATTCGGCACCGAAGGCCTGTACGGCACGCCGACCTACGTCTCGGCTACCTACATCTTCCTGTTCATCCTGTTCGGCGCCTTCCTCGAGCAGGCCGGGATGATCAAGCTGTTCACCGACTTCGCCATGGGCCTGTTCGGCCACAAGGTCGGCGGCCCGGCCAAGGTATCGGTGGTGTCCTCTGCACTGATGGGCACCATCACCGGCTCCGGCGTTGCCAACGTGGTCACCACCGGGCAGTTCACCATCCCGCTGATGAAGCGCTTCGGCTATCGCCCGGCCTTTGCCGGTGGCGTCGAGGCGACTGCGTCGATGGGCAGCCAGATCATGCCGCCGATCATGGGCGCGGTGGCCTTCATCATGGCCGAGACCATCAACGTACCCTTCTTCGAGGTGGCCAAGGCCGCGCTGATCCCGGCGCTGCTGTACTTCGGCTCGGTGTTCTGGATGGTCCACCTGGAGGCCAAGCGCGCCAACCTGCGCGGCCTGCCCAAGGATGAATGCCCGAACCCGTGGAAGGCCGTGCGCGAACGCTGGTTCCTGCTGATCCCGCTGTTCATCCTCATCTACCTGCTGTTCTCCGGCCGTACCCCACTGTTCTCCGGTACCGTCGGCCTGGCGCTGACCGCCATGGTCATCCTCGGCTCGGCGATCATCCTGCAGGTATCGTCCAAGGTCATGCGCTTCGCCTTCTGGATTGCCCTGGGCGTGCTCTGTGCCGGCTTCTTCCAGCTGGGCATCGGCGTGGTGTTTGGCGTCATCGCGCTGCTGGTGGCCGTCTGCTGGTTCGTCAAAGGTGGCCGTGAAACCCTGGTGCTGTGCCTGCATGCACTGGTCGAAGGTGCGCGTCATGCCGTACCGGTTGGCATCGCCTGCGCCTTGGTTGGCGTGATCATCGGCGTGGTGTCGCTGACCGGGGTGGCCTCCACCTTCGCCGGATACATCCTCGCCATCGGTCAGGACAACCTGTTCCTGTCGCTGGTGCTGACCATGCTCACCTGCCTGGTGCTGGGCATGGGCATTCCGACCATCCCCAACTACATCATCACCAGCTCGATCGCTGCGCCGGCCCTGCTGGAGCTGGGCGTACCGCTGATCGTCTCGCACATGTTCGTCTTCTACTTCGGCATCATGGCCGACCTCACGCCGCCGGTGGCGCTGGCCTGCTTCGCCGC
>CAZIZA010000070.1:0-14906 GCA_964543555.1 uncultured Pseudomonas sp. | reverse complement strand
GGCGGGCTGAGCTGGTACAGCTCCTGCGCCACCCAGGGCAGCCAGCGCCCCTGCAGCTCGGCCTTGCGCGCCAACAGGCGCCGGGCCTCGGCTTCGGCGCGGGCCTGGTGCTCGCGGTGGTAGTCGGCGCGGGTCGGTTTCTCTGTGCTCACGGTGTTGCCCTTTTCCTCATATCGAGCAGAGCAGGCATAATCGCTGCCTGTTCGCCCATTTCGACCGTCATCAATGCGCATCCACGTCAGTTTCATCGACCGCGTCGGCATCACCCAGGAAGTCCTGGCGCTGCTCGGCGGGCGCAATCTGAACCTCGATGCGGTGGAGATGGTACCGCCAAACGTCTATATCGACGCACCGACGCTAAGCGCCGAGGTGCTCGAGGAGCTGCGCGGCGCACTGCTGCAGGTGCATGGCGTGCAGAGCGTCGAGGTGGTGGACATTCTCCCCGGCCAGCGCCGCCGCCTGCAGCTCGATGCCCTGCTCGCGGCCATGCCGGACCCGGTGCTGGCGGTGGACGATCACGCCATGGTGCTGCTGGCCAACCCGGCGCTGATCGATCTGTATGGCCGCGCCCCGGAAGGGCTGAGCATCGCCGCATTGTTCGCCGATGAAGCCCTGCAACAGTCGCTGCTTACCGCCGGTTTTCATCAACCACTGCGCGAGGTGCATTTTGCCGGCCAACCGTTGCTGCTCGATGCCCAGCCGATCACCGAGGACGGCCGCCTGACCGGCGGCCTGCTGACGCTCTATGCGCCGAGCCGCATGGGCCAGCGTCTGGCCGCGCTGCATCACGACCATGCCGAGGGCTTCGACTCGCTGCTCGGTGAGTCGGACGCCATCCGTGCGCTCAAAGCCCGTGCCTTGCGCGTGGCTTCACTCGATGCGCCGCTGCTGATCCACGGCGAAACCGGCACTGGCAAGGAGTTGGTGGCGCGTGCCTGTCATACCGTCAGCGTGCGCCGCAACGCGCCCTTCCTGGCGCTGAACTGCGCCGCCCTGCCGGAGAATCTGGCCGAGAGCGAGCTGTTCGGCTACGCCCCCGGCGCCTTTACCGGCGCGCAGCGTGGCGGCAAACCGGGGCTGCTGGAGTTGGCCAACCAGGGCACGGTGTTCCTCGATGAGATCGGCGAAATGTCGCCCTACCTGCAGGCCAAGCTGCTGCGGTTTTTGAGCGATGGCAGCTTCCGCCGTGTCGGTGGCGACCGCGAGGTCAAAGTGGACGTGCGCATCCTCAGCGCCACCCACCGCGATCTGGAAAAGATGGTGACCGAGGGCAGCTTCCGCGAGGATCTGTTCTATCGCCTCAACGTGCTCAACCTGGCTGTGCCGCCGCTGCGCGAGCGCGGCCAGGACATCCTGCTGCTGGCCCAGCACTTCATGGCCCAGGCCTGCGCGCAGATCCAGCGCCTGCCCTGCCGGCTGGCACCGGCCACCTTCCCGGCGCTGCTGGCCGGGCGCTGGCCGGGCAACGTGCGCCAGTTGCAGAATGTGATCTTCCGCGCCGCCGCCATCTGCGACAGCAACTGGGTGGAGATGGACGACCTGGATATCGCCGTGACCGAAGTGGCACCGCGCGTACAAGGTGAGGTCGGCAGCCTGGAGCAGGCCATGGACGAGTACGAAAAGGCGCTGCTGGAAAAGCTCTACGCCAGCCACCCCTCCAGCCGCCTGCTCGCCACCCGCCTCGGCACCTCGCACACCGCCATCGCCAAGCGCCTGCGCAAGTACGGCATCGGCAAGCTGTAACGACGATCATCCGCGTAGGGTGGGCAACGCGAAGCTTGCCCACCATGATTACAGCCCTGACACCACCTTGTCTGGTGGATGTAAAAAGCGACATCACCCTACGCCTAACCCACCATACACGCAGGAAACCTCGCTCGTAGGGTGGGCTTTAGCCCACCAGCACAGGCACAACCTGCAGGATCAACCAGCGGATATCAAAAGCGTCATCCACTCGCGGTGGGAGGGGCTTTAGCCGCGACAGCCTCGACAACTCGCCGCTGAAGCGCCTCCCACAAGCCACCCTGCCGAATCCCAGAGTTGCCGGCATCATCTTCCCGGATTGCATCCGGGCTACAAGCCAGGCAGGACGCGGCTTACAGCCCACCTGTAGCCAAATCATTCCACCGTAACGATTTCGCAACAACACGAGCGAAGCCCCATTCCCGTTGCTGCGACCTTCACTTTGCTAAAAACGACGCGGCGTTTTGGAACGATATCGTTCCAAAACGCCTTAATCACTCACCCATACAATACCTAAGTAATTGATTTTATTGAATTTTATAGCGATGGCACCAAGCTTGCTGTGAGGCCAGTAGTTCGACCCGCCCGTGCGGGTTCCCAGTTGCCTGCCGCAGAAGCAGGCCACCTTTGCCCCTTGAGGAGTTCACATGAGCGAGTTGCGTTTCACCGCCGATCACGAATGGCTGCGTCTGGACAACGATGGTCTGGTTACCGTCGGCATCACCCATTACGCCCAGGACGCGCTCGGCGACGTGGTCTACGTGCAACTGCCGGAAGTGAAGGCCTACGCCCAGGGCGAGGAAGTGGCCGTGCTGGAGTCGGTGAAGGCTGCCAGCAACATTGTCATGCCGCTGGACGGTGAGATCGTCGAGATCAACGCCGACCTGGAAGGCAGCCCGGAGCTGGTCAACGAGTCGCCGCTGGACAAGGCCTGGTTCTTCCGCATGCGCCTGGCCGACAACGCCGTGCTGGCCGACCTGCTGGACAAAGCCGGCTATGACCGCCTGCTGAACGCCAACGCCGACGCCTGAGTGACCGCCATGACCCAGCTCGATACCCAGAACGAATTCATCGCCCGCCACATCGGCCCGCGCGATGCCGACACCGCCGCCATGCTCGAACTGCTCGGCTACGACTCGGTCGACGCGCTGACCGGTGCGGTGATCCCCGAGAGCATCAAGGGCACCAGCATCCTCGGCGAGCAACCGGGCCTGTCGGAAGCCGACGCCCTGGCCAAGATCAAGGCCATCGCCGCGAAGAACCAGCAATTCAAGAATTACATCGGCCAGGGTTACTACGGCACCCACACGCCGAGCCCGATCCTGCGCAACCTGCTGGAAAACCCGGCCTGGTACACCGCCTACACCCCGTACCAGCCGGAGATTTCCCAGGGTCGCCTGGAGTCGCTGCTGAACTTCCAGACCCTGATCAGCGACCTCACCGGCATGCAGATCGCCAACGCATCGCTGCTGGATGAGGCCACCGCTGCCGCCGAGGCCATGACCTTCTGCAAGCGTCTGTCGAAGAACAAGGCGGCCAACACCTTCTTCGTATCCCAGCACTGCCACCCGCAGACTCTCGACGTACTGCGTACCCGTGCCGAGCCGCTGGGCATCGACATCGAAGTCGGCGACGAAGCCGCCATCACCGACGCCAGCGCCTACTTCGGCGCCCTGCTGCAGTACCCCGCGAGCAACGGCGACATCTTCGATTACCGCGCCCTGGTCGAGCGTTTCCACGCTGCCAATGCCCTTGTCGCCGTAGCCGCCGACCTGCTGGCCCTGACCCTGCTCACCCCGCCGGGCGAGTTCGGCGCCGACGTGGCCCTGGGCAGCGCCCAGCGCTTCGGTGTGCCGCTGGGCTTCGGTGGCCCGCATGCGGCCTACTTCGCCACCCGCGACGCGTTCAAGCGCGACATGCCGGGGCGCCTGGTCGGCATGTCGGTCGACCGTTTCGGCAAGCCGGCCCTGCGCCTGGCCATGCAGACCCGCGAGCAGCACATCCGCCGCGAGAAGGCCACCAGTAACATCTGTACCGCCCAGGTGCTGCTGGCCAACATCGCCAGCATGTACGCCGTGTACCACGGCCCACAGGGCCTGACCGAGATCGCGCAGCGCGTACACAGTTTCACCGCCATCATCGCTCTGGGCCTGACCAAACTGGGCCACAGCGTCGAGCAGCAGCACTTCTTCGACACCCTGAGCATCAAGACCGGCGCCAAGACCGCCGAGCTGCATGCCAAGGCCCGTGCTGCCGGTATCAACCTGCGCGAGATCGACGCCGAGCGTCTGGGTCTGTCGCTGGACGAAACCACTGACCAGGCCGCCGTCGAGGCGTTGCTCAACCTGTTCGCCGCTGACCAGGCCGCCCCTGCCGTCAGCGACCTGGCCGCACAGATCACCAGCCGCCTGCCGCAAGGCCTGCTGCGCCAGTCAGCGATCCTGCAGCATGAAGTGTTCAACCGCTACCACAGCGAAACCGAGCTGATGCGCTACCTGCGCAAGCTGGCCGACAAGGACCTGGCGCTGGATCGCAGCATGATCCCGCTGGGCTCCTGCACCATGAAGCTCAACGCCGCCAGCGAGATGATCCCGGTCACCTGGCCGGAATTCGGCAATCTGCACCCCTTCGCGCCGGTCGAGCAGGCGGCGGGTTACACCCAGCTGACCACTGAGCTGGAAGCCATGCTCTGCGCCGCCACCGGCTACGACGCCGTGTCGCTGCAGCCCAACGCCGGTTCCCAGGGCGAGTACGCCGGCCTGCTCGCCATCCGTGCCTACCACCTGAGCCGTGGCGACGATCAGCGCGACATCTGCCTGATCCCGCAATCGGCCCACGGCACCAACCCGGCAACCGCCTCCATGGCCGGTATGCGCGTGGTGGTGACCGCCTGTGATGCACGCGGCAACGTCGACATCGCCGATCTGAAGGCCAAGGCCGAAGAGCACAAGGATCGCCTGGCTGCGATCATGATCACCTACCCGTCCACCCACGGTGTGTTCGAGGAAAGCATCCGCGAGATCTGCCAGATCATCCACAACAACGGTGGCCAGGTTTACATCGACGGCGCCAACATGAACGCCATGGTCGGCCTCTGCGCCCCGGGCCAGTTCGGCGGCGACGTGTCGCACCTGAACCTGCACAAGACCTTCTGCATCCCGCACGGCGGCGGCGGCCCGGGCGTCGGCCCGATTGGCGTCAAGTCGCACCTGGCGCCGTTCCTGCCGGGCCATGCGCACATGGCACGCAAGGAAGGTGCAGTCAGCGCTGCGCCGTTCGGCAGCGCCAGCATCATGCCGATCACCTGGATGTACATCACCATGATGGGCGGCAACGGCCTGAAGCGTGCGTCGCAGATGGCCATTCTCAACGCCAACTACATCGCCCGTCGTCTGGAAGAGCACTACCCGGTGCTGTACTCCGGTGAAGGCGGCCTGGTGGCGCACGAGTGCATCCTCGACATCCGTCCGCTCAAGGACAGCAGCGGCATCAGCGTCGACGACGTGGCCAAGCGCCTGATCGACTTCGGCTTCCATGCCCCGACCATGTCCTTCCCGGTGGCCGGCACCCTGATGATCGAGCCGACCGAGAGCGAGTCCAAGGAAGAGCTGGACCGCTTCTGCGACGCCATGATCGCCATCCGCGAAGAAATCCGCGCGGTCGAGCAAGGCCGTCTGGATAAAGACGACAACCCGCTGAAGAACGCCCCGCACACTGCCCTGGAACTGGTTGGCGAATGGCACCACGCCTACAGCCGCGAGCAGGCGGTGTACCCGCTGGCGAGCCTGATCGAGGCCAAGTACTGGCCGCCGGTTGGCCGCGTGGACAACGTCTATGGCGACCGCAACCTGGTCTGCGCCTGCCCGTCCATCGAGGCCTATCAGGACGCCTAAGGCGTTTGTCTCCCCTCTCCCTAACCCTCTCCCCGCGGGGAGAGGGGACTGTTCAGCGTCCAGCCCGTAGCCCGGATGCAATCCGGGACTGCAATTGCGGCATGTCCGCAAAAGCCCCCGGATTGCATCCGGGCTACGACTCGCGAAACGCCCCGCGCCATCGCGCCGGGCCTTTTCAAGGATTTTTCCGATGACTATCGAAACCCTCGCCAAGACGCCACTGCACGCCCTGCACCTCGAACTCGGCGCGCGCATGGTGCCTTTCGCCGGCTATGACATGCCCGTGCAATACCCGCTTGGCGTAATGAAGGAACACCTGCACACCCGCGACACTGCCGGCCTGTTCGACGTGTCGCACATGGGCCAGATCCTGCTGCGTGGCGAGCACGCCGCGCGTGCTCTGGAAAGCCTGGTGCCGGTGGACATCATCGACCTGCCGGTGGGCATGCAGCGCTACGCCATGTTCACCGACGCCCAGGGCGGCATCCTCGACGATCTGATGGTCGCCAACCTGGGTGACGACACCCTGTATCTGGTGGTCAACGCCGCCTGCAAACATCAGGATCTGGCGCACCTCACGAAGCACATCGGCGCGCAATGCCAGATCGAGTGCCTGTTCGAAGAACGCGCTCTGCTCGCCCTGCAAGGCCCGAAGGCGGTCGATGTGCTGGCCCGCCTGGCCCCGGAAGTGAGCAAAATGACCTTCATGCAGGTTGCCCGCGTGCGCCTGCTGGGCAGCGAGTGCATCGTCAGCCGCAGCGGCTACACCGGCGAAGACGGCTTCGAGATTTCCGTCGCCGTCGACCAGGCCGAAGCCCTGGCGCGCAGCCTGCTGGCCGAAGTGGAAGTCGAGGCCATCGGCCTGGGTGCGCGCGACTCGCTGCGCCTGGAAGCCGGCCTGTGCCTGTACGGCCATGACATGAGCAGCGCCACCACGCCGATCGAAGCCAGCCTGCTGTGGGCCATCTCCAAGGTGCGCCGCGCTGACGGCGAGCGTGCCGGCAACTTCCCGGGCGCCGAGCGCGTATTCGAGCAGCAGCAAAAAGGCGTGGCGCGCAAGCGCGTCGGCCTGCTGCCGCAGGAGCGCGTGCCGGTGCGTGAAGGCGCGGAAATCGTCGATGCCGATGGCACGGTGATCGGCCAGGTATGCAGCGGCGGCTTCGGCCCGAGCCTCGGTGCACCGGTGGCCATGGGTTACGTCAACGCCAGCCACACCGCCCTCGACAGCGATGTGTGGGCCGTGGTGCGCGGCAAACGCGTAGCGATGAAAGTGGCCAAGACCCCGTTCGTGCCGCAGCGCTACTACCGCGGCTAGGCCACACTCGGCTGTGCTCAAGCCGCGCCTCGTGACGAATGCACGCATGATGCTGGCGACTCACAGCCACTAGCGGTTTATGCCCTGTAGCCTGAATGAAATCCGGGCGCTTGCAAAAGCACCCGGATTGCATCCGCCCTCCAGACCCACACCCATTGACCCGGATGAAAACCGGGGATAGCCGCCCACACTCCCGGCCCTGTCCCTGATCGCTCTGCCATTGGCCAAAGGCAGCACCAGCCCACTATCCCGCAGATCCCTCGGTCAGGCACTGCCTCCTGCACACCCTCTGCCCACCTTAAAGTCATACGTTGTCGCACAACACTGAAAATTCTCAGCAGTTGCGGAAGCCATGCGCCGCGACTTCCCTTACTGCAAAACCACGAAAGCAGGGATTGTCCGCTCAGACTTTTGTCTAACCTTACGTTGACAAGCGACAAAAAGGCTGTCGATAATCCACCAAGTTGTATGACGACATATGACATCGATAACAACAAGAATCAGGGCCAGAACATGACCACCCTCACCTCTCCCTCAGCACAGCAGCGCCTCATCTGCCCGGCATTCATCGCCACTGCACGCCCTAGACCCGGATTCGCCGGAGGCTGACACCAGCCACCAGCAATAACCGGTCACGTTCGGCCGGCCGCTCGCCCTCTACGGGGCAAACACAGCATTCCCATCATGCAGGCCCTGAGCAGGTCAGCAGGGGATGGTTCGTTCAAAAACTGGGAGCACAACAACAATGACTGCACGCAACATCATTCCACTGGCCCTGCTCGGCAGCACGGCCCTGGCTCTGGTTCTGCCAACCGCCACCCATGCGGCCGGCTTCGTCGAGGACGCCAAGGTCACCCTCGGTCTGCGCAACTACTACTTCAACCGCAACTACCTGAACAACACTGACCCCAGGATCAATGGCGAACGTCAGGGCCAGGCCGACGCCTGGACACAGAGCTTCATCCTCGACGCAAAATCGGGCTACACCCAGGGCACCGTAGGCTTCGGCCTCGATGTGCTGGGCCTGTATAGTTTCAAGCTCGACGGCAATGACAGCAGCAGCAACAGTGGCTTGCTACCGGAGCACGGCCCGAGCAGCAACCGTAATGTGCCAGATGAGTTCGGCCGTACAGCAGTCGCTGCCAAGGCCAAACTGTCCAAGACCGAACTGAAAGTCGGCGAATGGTTTGCCGTACTGCCCATCCTGCGTGCTGATGATGGGCGCTCGCTGCCACAAACCTTCCAGGGTGCCCAGTTGACCTCCAACGAGATCGACGGCCTGACCCTGTACGGCGGCCAGTTCTGGAAGAACAGCCAGCGTAATGACGCCAGCCGTGAAGAGATGTCCTTCACCCTCAATAACATCAAATACGAAAGTGATGACTTCAACTTCGGTGGAGGTGAATACCGCTTCAACGGCAACAACACCATGGTTGGCGCCTGGCACGCGCGCCTGGAAAACGTCTACCAGCAAAGCTACCTGCAACTGACCCACAGCCAGCCAGTGGGTGACTGGGTGCTGGGCGTCAACCTCGGCTATGTCACCGGCAAGGAAGAAGGCTCGGCCAAGGCCGGCGATCTGGACAACAAGGTCTATCAGGGCGCATTGACTGCCAAAACCGGCAACAACACCTTCACCCTGGCCTACCAGCGCCTGAGCGGCGATACCAAGTTCATGCGTATCGACGGTGCCAGCGGCGGCACGCTGGTCAACGACGGCTTCACCAACAGCTACGACAACCCGGAAGAACGCTCCTGGCAGATCCGCCATGACTATAACTTCGCCGGTCTGGGCATTCCGGGCCTGACCCTGATGAACCGCTACGTCAGCGGCGATAACGCTCGCCTCGGTGGCCGTGACGACGCCGAAGAGTGGGGCCGCGAGTCCGAGTTGGCTTACACCATCCAGGAAGGCACCCTGAAGAACCTGAACGTGCGCTGGCGTAACTCCACCGTGCGCCGCGACGGCACCGCCCAGGATCTGCACGAGAACCGTCTGATCATCAATTACCCGCTGTCGATTCTGTAATACCGGCGCTTCACTGCGTCCGATTGACTCCTGTGTGTTAAGGCACTTTGCGCCCGTCCTCGTGACGGGCTTTTTTATATCTGGCTGCCCGGCTTGCCGTTGTCAGGCAGACGAATGCCGGCGCCTCGTACTGCACTGGCGTCCCGCTGCGCGAGTACGCCCCACAGGATCTACCATTTCTTCGCCTGCCAAGCTGGTGCCTACAGCGCCTCTACCTCAGGGTCTTGACCATCTGCGCCAGTACGCTCAACACGTCCCGCCCCAGCTTCTGCGAGCGGGCACCGTTCCAGCCGGTGCGTGGCTGTGGGTTGTCGTCGTGATCCTTGAATGGCATCTCGATGGTGAACGACAGGCAGTCGAAAGCCTCACCCACAGCGTTGCAGGCCAGGGTCATATTGGCCTGGCCCGGCTCGTCACGCGGGTAGCCGAAGCGGGTCTGGAACTCCGCGCCGATACCGACCAGGCGGCTGCGGAAGTCCTCCTCCAATGCGGCCAGGCGCGGGGTATAACCGGGGTTGCCCTCGCAACCGGCGGTGAACACATGGGGAATTTCCTCGTCACCGTGGATATCGAGGAACAGGTCAACGCCGATGCGCTGCATATGCTGCAACACGAACAGCACTTCGGGGCTGCGCTCGGAGCTGGCCGACTGCCAGGCACGATTGAGGTCCTGCCCGGCGTAATTGGTGCGCAGGTGACCGCGATAGGCACCGTCCGGGTTCATGTTCGGCACCAGATAGAACTCGGCCTCGCGCAGCAAGGCGACAACCTCGGCATCCTGCGGATTCTGCAGGCGCTCGATCAGCCCTTCCATGAACCATTCGGCCATGTGCTCGCCGGGATGCTGCTGGGCGATGATCCACAGCTTGCGCGGCGCGCCCGTCTGGCCACCGATGCGCAAGAGCTGGATATCACGGCCTTCCAGGCTTCTGCCGCTGGCCACCAATTCAGCGCCGCGCTCCAGCGCGTTGGCAATCAAACGTTCATGCCGCGCTCGCGGGTAGGGCTCGAAATAAGCGAACCAGACGCGCTCATGCTCGGCCTGCAACTCGAAGTGCAACTGGCCACTCTGGTAACGGGTCGGCACGCGAAACCAGTCCTGCTGATCGTAACTGGCTACGGCCTGGTATCCGTCCCAGGCGCGGTTGTAAGCCGACTGCCCGGCATTGGTCAGGCAGAAGCCGTAACGCTGGCCTGGCTGCAGTTCATCGACCTGAAAGTGAAACCACTGGAAATGATGGCTGTTGAGGTCTGGGCTTATGGCCAGCAGCACGTGCTGCGGGTCACTGGCATCGATGACCTGAATGTTGCCACTGTCGAAATCCGCACTGATCTTCATGACTGCCCCATAAGCGAAATCAGCACTCAGGATTGCAGCTCATGGCGCGCCTGTGAAGCCGCCAACGCCAGACTGATCAGCCAGAACGAACTAAGGTGCTCAAGTTGAGCCTAATAGCGACCTGCCCTGTTTATCGCCTACGGAGTCCTTCGCCATGCCCAGCCCATTCAACCTGCGTCACGCCACCACTGCCCTGCTCGCCCTCGTATTGCTGGCAGGCTGTGCCGGGCGGGAACCTGACGCAGCCGCGCCGACAGAACAGCCGCAGGTCGAACAACCCGTCACCCTGAGTGAACAGGATCAACTGCGCCAGCAGGCCCAACGCGGC
This sequence comes from uncultured Pseudomonas sp., assembly GCA_964543555.1. Lineage (GTDB taxonomy): Bacteria > Pseudomonadota > Gammaproteobacteria > Pseudomonadales > Pseudomonadaceae > Aquipseudomonas. The sequence continues at coordinate 4,259 of CAZIZA010000070.1, read as the reverse complement.
GATCTGGACAGCCAGTTCCAACTGGGCAGCAGTTACTTTGTCGGCCAACCGGAAAAGAACCTCAAACAGGCCGAATACTGGTGGAAACAGGCCGCCGACAAAGGCCACGCCATGGCTGCCGTCAGCCTCGCCTACCTCTATACCGGCCGCGACGCACCAGAGCTCGCCAACCAGCAGAGCATGCTCAAATACCTCAACCAGTCCGCCGCCGCCGGCAACCCGATGGCCCAGCATGTTCTGGGTAACCTCTACCGTCGCGGCGAAGGTGGCGTACAACGCGACCCCGACCAGGCCCAGCGCCTGTACCAGAGCGCTTGCCAGCAGAACTACGAGCCGTCCTGCATGGCACTGGGTCGCCAATAATCCGCTGATGACCACGGCAGGAACAACGCCCGCTACTCCGGTACCTCGACGCTGACGTGAATGGCGTCGTGGCGCCAGAATTCCAGATCACAGTCGATGATGCGCCCATGCTGGTCGCGGTTGACCCGGGTGATGCGCAGTGCCGGACTGCCAGGCGCCACGCGCAAACTGGCAGCGGCCTCGGTGTGCAGCGCGGTGGGCACCATGTCGAAGCGCACGCGCCCATAATGAATGTCGTACTCGCTGGCATAGAGGTCGGTCAGCGAGCGGGTCAGGTCGAACTCGAGAATGCCGGGGAAGTAAGCAGGGTTGAGGTAGTGCTCGACATACAGCACCAGGCGGCCGTCGATGCGCCGCGCGCGGCACACCTGATAGACGCTCGACAGCGCAGGCAACTCCAGCACCTGACAGATCTGTGCACTGGCTGGCATCAAGCGCGCACTCAGCACTTCGGTCGCCGGCACCCGTCCCTGCTCAGCGACCATGGCGTGAAAGTGGGTACGTACCAGGGGGTTGTAAGCCACCCGCTGTGGTGAAACGAACCAGCCACGACGCTCCTCGCGGTAGACCAACCCCTGCGCCTCCAGTTGGCCGAGTGCCTCGCGCAGGGTGATGCGCGTGGTATCGAACAACTCACTGAGTTTGCGCTCGGCCGGCAACTTGCTGCCGGAGGGCAGCAGACCCCGGTCAATCTGCTCCTGCAAGGCGCGGCAGATGACGGTGACAGCCCTTGGCGCTTCTTCGCGCATCAATTTCTCCCCTTTGGACTAGTCCAGCCCCATGAAGGGGCAAAAGTCGCTCGCTCAGACGGGTTACAAGACTAGGCAGTCTAGATGACTGATAGATGACAGCCCTGCTGCAAGCACGCCGCATGCCACTGTCACATCCACCCACAGCCCAACAAATCAGCTACTTATCCATGGTCTACGCTTGATCAGCGTAATAACCGCTTACACCCGGATACGGGTCATCTGCGATCAGAAATAAAACTGTCATCGAAGGCACTTAGATTGGCTCGGGTATTGCTGATCTAGACCAACACTCTCACCGCAAAGGAGTTTCCAATGAAACAACTGCTGCTGGCTTCACTGATGGGCTCGGCCATCGCCCTGGCGACCTCTGCCATGGCCGAAGGCACCGACTTGCAGGCGCTGGAACAGGCCGCACGCGCCGAAGGCGCGGTGAATAGCGTGGGCATGCCCGACAGCTGGGCCAACTGGAAAGACACCTGGGCCGACCTGACCAGGCTCTACGGCCTCAAGCACCAGGACACCGACATGAGCTCGGCGCAGGAAATCGCCAAGTTCGCTGCCGAAAAGGAAAACGCCACCGCCGATATCGGTGACGTCGGCGCCGCCTTCGGCCCTATCGCCGTTCAACAGGGCGTCACCCAGCCGTACAAGCCGAGCACCTGGGCGCAGATTCCGGATTGGGCCAAGGATCAGGACGGTCACTGGATGCTGGCCTACACCGGCTCCATCGCCTTCATCGTCAACAAGCAACTGGTCAAGGACATCCCGCGTTCCTGGGCCGACCTCAAGACCGGCACCTACAAGGTGTCCGCCGGTGACGTGAGCACCGCTGCACAAGCCGTGAACGGCGTACTGGCCGCTGCCATCGCCATGGGTGGCAACGAGAGCAATATCCAGCCGGCGCTGGACTTCTACGGCGAACTGGCCAAGCAGCGCCGCCTGTCGCTGGCCAACCCGACCATCCAGACCCTGGAAAAGGGTGAAGTGGAAGTGGGCATCGTCTGGGACTTCAACGGCCTGAGCTACCGCGACCAGATCGACCCCGAGCGTTTCGAGGTGCTGATTCCGTCCGACGGTTCGGTGATCTCCGGCTACAGCACCATCATCAACAAGTGGGCGAAGAACCCCAACGCCGCCAAGCTGACCCGCGAGTACATCTTGAGCGACGCCGGGCAGATCAACCTGGCCAAGGGCAACGCCCGTCCGATCCGCACCGAGCACATTGAGCTGCCGCCTGAAGTACAGGCCAAGCTGCTGCCGCAGGAACAGTACGCCAAGGTTCAGCCGATCAAGGACGCCGCAGCCTGGGAAGCCACCTCCAAGGCGCTGCCGCGCCTGTGGCAGGAGCACGTGATCATCAATATGAACTGATGCGGCCGCGCCACCATTGATCCGTAGCCCGGATGAAATCCGGGGCAATCGCCAAGTACGCCCCCGGATTGCATCCGGGCTACGAGCGAAAGAGAGAACCCCATGAAACACAACGTCATCCTGGTGGTACTGGATGGCCTGAGCTATCAGGTGGCCCAGCATGCGCTGGGCCACCTGTTGGCTTATTGCCAGGCCGGGCGCGCTGCGCTGTACAAGCTCGATTGCGCACTGCCGGCACTGTCCCGTCCGCTCTACGAATGCATCCTCACCGGCGTTGCGCCCATCGACAGCGGCATCGTCAATAACGATGTGGTGCGTCTGTCGAATCAGCGCAGCATCTTTCATTACGCCCGTGATGCCGGCCTGACCACTGCCGCAGCGGCCTATCACTGGGTCAGCGAGCTGTATAACCGTGCGCCGTTCCAGGCGGCCCGCGACCGCCACACCAGCGATGAAGCCCTGCCGATTCAGCACGGCCACTTCTATTACGCCGACCATTATCCAGATTCGCACCTGTTCGCCGATGCCGACAGCCTGCGCCAGCGCCACCAGCCGAACCTGCTGCTGGTGCACCCGATGAACATCGACGACGCCGGCCACAAGCACGGCCTCGACAGCTCGCAGTACCGCAACGCCGCACGCATGGCCGACGTGCTGCTGGCCGAGTACATCCAGGCCTGGCTCGACGACGGTTACCAGATTCTGGTGACCGCCGATCACGGCATGAACAACGACCGCAGCCATAACGGCGTGCTGCCGGAAGAGCGCGAAGTGCCGCTGATCGTCCTCGGCAGCGCCTTCAGCCTCGACCCGGCTGCCCGCCCACAACAGAGCGAACTGTGCGGCACCATTTGCCAGTTGCTCGGCGCGGCCCATGACAAACCCTGGTGCCGGGAGCTGCTTGCATGAAGTCGTCCATTTCCAGCAAGGGTTGGGCACTGCTGTGCCTGGTGCCATTCGCCCTGTTCTTCTTCGCCTTCCAGATCGCGCCGCTGATGTGGGTGGCGAGTAACAGCCTGAACACCGCCGATGGCTGGGGGCTGGGCAATTTTCAGCAGGCGTTTTCCTCGGCCTTCTATCGTCAGGCCATGCGCCACAGCCTGGAAGTGGCCTTCTGGTCGAGCCTGTTCGGCATCGTCATCGCCATCATCGGCAGCTACTCGCTGCGCCAGGTCAGTAGCCGCCTGCGCGATTTCGTCATGGCCTTTTCCAATATGACCAGCAACTTCTCCGGGGTGCCGCTGGCCTTCGCCTTCGTCATCCTGCTCGGGTTCAACGGCGCGCTGACCATCCTGCTCAAGCAGATGGGAGTGATCGAGGACTTCAACCTCTATTCCAAGACCGGCCTGATCGTCCTGTACACCTACTTCCAGATTCCCCTCGGTGTGCTGCTGCTCTACCCGGCCTTCGATGCCCTGCGCGAAGACTGGCGCGAGTCGGCCGAGTTGCTCGGTGCCAGCACCTGGCAGTTCTGGCGGCATATCGGCCTGCCGGTGCTGACTCCGGCACTGCTCGGCACCTTCGTCATCCTCCTGGCCAACGCCCTGGGCGCCTACGCCACGGTGTATGCGCTGACCACCGGCAACTTCAACATCCTGCCGATCCGTATCGCGGCGATGGTCTCCGGCGACATCTTCCTCGACCCGAACATGGCCAGCGCACTGGCCATGGTGCTGGTTGGCCTGATGACCCTGATCACCCTCGTCCACCAATGGCTGCTGCGCCGGAGCTACCATGTCACCCGCTGAAAAACGCTCGCCGCTGTTCCACCAA
>CAZIZA010000069.1:0-15245 GCA_964543555.1 uncultured Pseudomonas sp. | reverse complement strand
ATCAGCAGGTCGAGGTCTTCGATGATGCGGGTCTGGGCGTAGCCCATGCTCAGGTTGCGAGCTTCCAGGCGTACGTCGGACTGGCGCGCGTCGCCGAGCAGTGAGGAAAGCAGGGTCATGTCGAACTCCGTGGGGTCTGGCGCAGCAGAATCCACAGCAGGTAGGGGCCGCCGACCACGGCGGCAATGATACCAACCGGGATTTCGATGGGCGCCAGCAGGGTACGGCCGAGCCAGTCGGCGAGAATCATCATCAGTGCCCCGGACAGCGCCGCATTGAACACCGGTACTCCGTGGCGCTGGCATAAGTGTCTGGCCATTTCAGGCGCCGCCAGAGCTATCAGCCCGACTGGACCGACGACGGCAACCGCCAACGCAGTGAGCCATACGCACAGGGCCAGGGTGAGCAGGCGCATGCGTTGCAGACGTACACCCAGGCCGATGGCGACACTGTCGGAAAAGCGCATCAGGCTCAGGGCATTGACCAGTAACTTGGCCAGCGGCAGGCCCACGGCCAGGCCGATGCCGAGCAGTAACACCGAGTCGACCGGGCGTGCATTGAGGCTGCCGACCGTCCAGGGGTAGGCAGCATTGGCGGCGTCCATGTCGCTGCGGGCCAGCATCAGATTGGTCAGCGCGCCGAACACGGCGCCAATGGCGATGCCGACGACGATGAAGCGATAACCACGCGCACCGCCCCCGGCGGCCAGAGCGAAGGTCAATACCGCCGCGGTGGCGGCGCCGCTCAGCGCCAGGGCCGAAGGCGCCAGGCTGGTGGGCACGGCAACGATGGAGGCGACGGCAAAGGCGGTAGCGCCGTTGTCGATGCCGATCACGCCGGGCGTGGCCAAACGATTGCGCGCCAGCGTTTGCAGCAGGCAGCCGGCAGCGCCGAGGGCAGCGCCGCTGAGAAGGCCGGCAATCAAGCGCGGCATGCGCAACTCCTGAATCAGGAAAATCTGTAACGCCTCGCCCTGACCGACGCTGGCTTGAAGGACTTTCCAAGGCGTGAGGGTGTCATCGCCGGCCGCCAGGATCCAGGTGGCGGCAGCGACCAGCAGCACGCTGAGGAGCAATGCGACGAGCATGCTGCGCCGGTGCAGCAGCAGGCTGTAGTCACCCAGGCACAGCAGGTGATAGCCAGTCGGGGCAAGTGGAGACTGAGACGAAGATCTGGTCATGTCATAAGGTCGGCAGGCGCCGGTTGCGCACTACGGCAATCAGGATCGGTGCGCCGACGAAGGCGGTCACCACGCCCACTGGCAGTTCATAGGGGCGCACCAGCAGGCGTGAGATGACGTCGGCCAGCAGCAGGACGCAGGGGCCGAGCAGCATGCTTAGAGCCAGGGTGCGGCGGATATCGGAGCCCACCAGACGGCGGGCGATGTAGGGCACGATAAGGCCGATAAAAGCGATGGGGCCGGCAGCAGCCGTGGCGGTACCGACCAGGATTGCCACCGCCAGCAGAGTACCCAGGCGAGTCAGTTGCGGGTGGTGACCAAGGCCGCTGGCGACGCGCTCGCCCAGCGCGAGGGCGGCTAGCGGACGCACCACCAGCAGCGCCATCAGCAGGCCACCGAGCACCCCGGGCAGGCTCCAGTCGAACGTGTTCAGCGGGCGACCCGCCAGGGCGCCGATGACCCAGAAGCGCACTTCATCGGCTGTGCGCTGATCCCATAACAGCAGCAGGCTGCTGAATGCGCCGAGCATGCCGGAGAATGCTGCGCCGGCCAGCACCAGGCGGACGGGGTCATCTCCCACGCCACGCATGCGCGTGACCAGCAGCACCAGCACGCAACCCACCAGCGCACCCAGCATGGCGATGCCCATGTGCAGGCTGGCAGCAGAGGCGCCCAGATTGATCGCCAGCACCACGGCGAACGAGGCGCCGGCGCTGACCCCGAGCAGACCGGGTTCAGCCAGTGGATTGCGCGTCACCGCTTGCAGCAGCACACCGGCCGCGCCCAGGGCGAGGCCGACCAGCAGGGCCAGCTCGGTACGCACCCAGCGCAACTCGAAGACAATGAAGCGGGCCTCGTCATTACTACCGCCGAGCAGGGCTTGCAGGCTGGGCAGGAAGCCAATGTCACCCGCGCCCAAGAGCAGGCTGGCGAGGGCCAAAAGCATCAGGCACAGCGCTGAGTAGCTCAGTGCCTGAGGGACGGAAAGGCGTGCTGCGAGCATCAGTCGAGCAGAGCCTTCTCCACGTCATCGAGTACCTGCTGAGCCGCCAGGTAACCGGAGCTGCTGCTCCAGATCTGGCCGTCAACGGTCGCCACATGCCCCTCGGTGACGGCCGGCAGGCGGGTGAAGGCAGGCTGCTTGCGCGCGTCTTCCAGGGCCTTGCGACCATCCGGGTTGAGCGTGGCGAGGAAGATCCAGTCGGCATTGATGCGTGACAGGTTCTCCAGGCTCAGCACATCGCTGTGCGGCTTCTTAGCCAGGGCTTCGGCCAGCGCGTTGGCGCGCAGGCCGAGGTCATTCAACAGTTGGCCAACGAACAGGTGGCTGGACATGATCACCGGCCCCTGCGGGTTCCAGCGCACTATGCTGACTGCCTGACCCTGCGGCAGACGCTGGCGCAGTTCGGCGCTGCGTTTCTCAATCTCGGCAAGGCGTTGCCGGCCTTCTTCCTGTTTGCCGAGGGCCTGGGCGTAGGTCATATAGGTTTCGCGCCAGTCCTGGAAGGCATTGCTGGCGGGCACCACGGTGGGCGCCATCCGACTCAGTTTGGCGTACAGATCACGTGATAAATCGCTGGAGGCCAGAACCAGATCTGGTTGCAGGCGCAGAATTGCCTCCAGATTGGGCTCACGTACGCTGCCCACCAGGGTGATCGTACCCGCCGAGGTCTTGAGGTAATCCGGTACGTCATCGCCGCCGCGGCTGGCCAGGGTGCCGACCGGCTGTATGCCGAGTGACAGCGCCGCATCCAGGGCGCTGTCGCCCAGTGCGACCACGCGCTGTGCAGTGCCGCTGATGGTCACTGGGCCGAAGGCGCTGTTGAGCGAGCGTTCGCTGGCGTGCAGGGGCAGGACGAGCAGCAGCGACGCGGTAATCGTCGCCGCTGTGCGTTGCAGTTGAGTGCGGATAGACATGCTGAACTCCGGGATGAAACGAGCAGCCGCAAGCACTGCTCCAGGCAGGACACAAAGTGGCATGTTTTACTAGGCAAGTTAATAAAAATCTATCGCATTTACGAAGTGTTTACAGCCTGTCGACACTTGACGAGCCAGCTAATCAGGGTGGTGAGGTTGCAGCCCATGGCGATGGCTGCACCTCCCAGCCGTTCATTAGGGGCTTAAGCTGACTACCGCATGTCTCCCCACTCCGGCCCAGCCGCTGCAGCTGTTCTGAAGGCGTCCATGCGCAGTGAAGTGGGGCCCGGTAGCTACGCCTGATTCATGCTCGCACTGAGCATAAAGCGTTTGGTGCCAACCAGGTCGATGCCACGCGCTGGGAGTAGCATGGTTCAATCTCCCCTTGAAGGGAGGATGCTCTGACCCAGCAGTTCATCGAGTATGTCCAGCCGGAACTGACGCTGCAGGGTGATGGCGAAGAACTGCTCGATGACTTCGGGAATCTCGGCATAGAGCTGCAGCATGCCCGCGTGCAGTTCATCCTGCACCACTACTGCCGGCAGCAGTGCCATGTCGCCGGAGTCCCTGGCCAGCAGGCGCAGCATGGCCATGTCGTCCACCTCGGCGCAAATATCCGGCTGCAGACCCTGGCTGTCGCAGAACAGTTCGAACTGACTGCGGATATCGCTGCTACGTCCCGGGACGATCAGACGTGCCTGTTGCAAGTCCCGGCGTAGATCGAAACTGCCGCTGCGCGGCGGGCCCACGAGACATACGCTCTGCCGGTCCAGCAAGCGGCACCGCCATGCGCGCTGGGCATCGCTGCTGACTGCCTGATTGGTCAGCACCACATCGAGGTTGTGCAGGGCAAGGCGTTCCAGCAACTCACCGAGGCTGCCGGATTCAAGGGTGATGCGCAGATCGCTGCGCCCGAGAAAAGGGCGCAGCAGGTTCTCCTGAAAATTACGCGACAGCGTGGCCACCGCGCCTATACGCAGTTGCCGGTTGGCCTGCAGCGCGCCTTGCAGGGTCATCTGCAGTTCACTGCCGAGGGCAAAGATGCTGTCGGCGTAGTCCAGCACCAGCTGACCGGCCTCGGTCAGCAGCAGATTGCGTCCGGAGCGGATGAACAGCGCATGCCCCAATTGCTCCTCGAGGGCACGGATCTGGGTCGAGAGTGCTGACTGGGCGACGTGCAGCGATTGCGCGGCACGGGTCAAATTGCCCTCCCTGGCCACGGCCCAGAAATAGTGCAGGTGATGGAAGTTGAGGCGGCGCATGATTGGTTCTCTAAAATAGAATGCTAGATTCTTATCAATCTATTTTAAATAAATAAAGCGCTCCCCGAGACTAGTGCCATCGCTCGTTTCTGGAGATCGCACATGCTGCCTCTGTCTTCTCAATTGGCCACCTGGCTGCCCTGGCTGTACGCCTTGGCACTGCTGCCGGTAGCCTGGTGGCCGACCCGCATGGCGGCCAGCCTCTGGTGGCCAGGGCGCCTGGCTGGAATCGGCGGTTTGGCTCTGGTGCTGGCCGCGCTTGCGCAGGCTGGTCTCGACGATCAGCCGGCCGACCGCCTGGGGCTGGCCATGGCCACCCTGATCAGTCTGCTGGCGCTGGTGATTATCGAGTTTTCCGCGCGTTACCTGCAGGGCGAGCCTGGTCAGCGTCGCTACCTGCTGGCGTTGCTTGGCACCCTGGCGGCTGTAGCCATGGTGGTGACCAGTCGCGATTTGTACGGGCTGGTGGCTGCCTGGATCGTCTCCAGCCTGTGCCTGCACCAGTTGCTGACCTTCTATCGCGACCGCCCCATGGCGCTGGTGGTGGCGCACAAGAAATTTCTCGTCAGCCGCCTGGCCGATGTCTGTCTGCTACTGGCCAGCGTGCTGCTTGTGCGAGCGGCTGGCAGCAGCGAACTGGCGCAGATTCTCGATCAGGTGGCGGTGCGCCTCGACGGTGGCGTCCTGGGCTGGGATCTGCACCTGGCGGCGGTACTGCTGGTGTTGGCGGTAATCCTCAAGTCCGCGCAGTTGCCGGTGCATGGCTGGCTGATCCAGGTGATGGAGGCGCCGACGCCGGTTTCGGCGCTGCTGCATGCCGGGCTGGTCAATCTGGGCGGTTTCATCCTGCTACGTTTCGTGCCCTTGCTGTCGGCTGCGCCGGTTGCGCAAACCTTGCTGGTGGTGGTGGGTGGCCTGACTGCCGTGCTGGCGGCGCTGGTGATGATGACGCGCATCAGCATCAAGGTGCGCCTGGCCTGGTCGACCTGCGCGCAGATGGGCTTCATGCTGCTCGAATGCGGCCTGGGTCTTTATGAGTTGGCGCTGGTGCACCTGTTGGCCCATTCGCTGTACAAGGCGCATGCCTTCCTGGCGTCCGGAGAGACCGTGCTGCAAGTCCGCCAGCAAGCTCTGCAGCCGCTGCGCCCGGCACCGGGCCTGGCTGCTTTGCTACTGGCACTGGTGCTGGCAGCGCTGGCGGTACTGCTGCTCAATCAGCTATGGCGTCAGATGATGCCTATGCACCCGTTACCCATTGAGGCACTGGCCATCCTCGCCGTAGGCCTGGCGCCGTGGTGCCTGCGACATGGCAGCACACTGTTCGGCGTGTTCATGCTGGTGATGTTGCTGGGCCTGTATCTGCTGTGGCACCTGGCAGCGAGCTGGATTCTCGACAGCGCTACGCCAGTGGCCGCTGCGCCGTTGCCTCTTGGTTTGTTGGCCCTGGCGCTGTTCTTCGGGCTTTACCTGGTGCAGGCGATGATCGTGGCGCGACCAAAGAGCTTGCTGGCACGGCGCCTGTACCCGGCGGCATTTGCGGGTTTCTTTCTCGATGAACACTTCACTCGTCTGACCTTCCGTCTGTGGCCGGTACGCCCGATACCGGCCAACCACGCCGCCACTGGAGGCCGCTCATGACCGCCCTTGAACATTTCGTCACTATCGACCGTGACGTTCTGTGTGACGCTGCTGCGCGAGCCTGTGAACGGATCGCGCCAACCTGGCCGCTGGATCGTCTGATCGCGGTCAGCCCCCTCTGGGAGCGGCGCCAGCAGCGCTGGGCCGACGTGGCCGAGCAACTCTGGCGACGCACCGGCAGCCGGCTTACCCTGACGGCTGATGACTATCGCCAGGCCTGGACCGACGGGCAGATTGGCGCGACTCACCTGCAGCATGTGCTAAAGGACAATCCGCATGGCTGGGCGCCGGCGGATCTGCTCCAGGCACTGCAGGCCAAGGATGAACAAGCGTGTGGCCTGCCGTTGCTGGAGGACATGGCCGACACCGAGATTGCCTTGCCGGGCTGGCCGAGCTTGATCACCCAGCAGATCGGTCAGTGCTGCGCCGCCTGGTTCGACGCGCATCAGGCCGATTGGCATGCCGAGCGCCAGGGCGGGCTGTATCAGGCCTGGCGCCAGGCCATGCAGGACGATCGTGGCCTCAGCGTGCTTAGCGCCTGTCACGAGTTGAGTGCCCGCATCGTCGAGTTGCCGTGGCAGCCGCGTGCAGTGCTGGAAGTTGCCGTGCAACGCCTGGGGCTGCAGGCCGACGAACTGGAGGAGTGGTTCGATTGCCTGTTATTGCGCAGCCTGGGCTGGGCATCCTGGTGTGCCTACCGGCGCTGGCTGGCGCGTCAGGCAGGCAGCGACGATGACACATTGCTGGATTTGTTGGCCATTCGCGCCGCTTGGGAGTGGCTGGTGGATGATCGCCGGCGTGATGCAGGCAGTCGCTGGAGTGCCTGGCGCGAGGCCTGGGAGGCTGGGCGCAGCAGCCGGCCGTCGCCTGCCTGGCAGGCGCTACAACTGTGGCAGCGCGCCGAAGAGCTGGCCTGGCAAGAGCACCTGCAGCAGCTTCTGCAGTCTGTGCAGGCACAGAGCGCGGCGGCGCAGCCAACGCTGGCCAGGGTCTACTTCTGCATCGACGTACGCTCCGAGCCGCTACGCCGCGCCCTGGAGGAAGTCTGTCCGCAGGTGCAGACCGGTGGTTTTGCCGGCTTCTTCGGTCTGCCCATCGCGTATACGCCGCTCGGCACGACAGCCAGCCGTCCGCAACTGCCAGGACTCCTGGCGCCGCAACTGAGCGCAAGCGACAGTTGCGGTGACGCGGGTTGCGACGCACAGTTGGCCGGGCGGCGCCAGGCACGGTTGGCGCGGCAGGGGCGCTGGCGCCTGTTCGAGCGTTTGCCGGCTTCGGGCTTTACCCTGGTCGAGTCACTCGGCTTGGGTTATGCCGCCTCATTGCTCGGGCGCACTGGCGGTTGGTTGCTTGGCCCGACGCCTGCCGAGCGGGTGGGGCTGAAGCCTGGCGAGTGGCAGCGCCTCAGTCCGATGCTGGCGCCACTGGCCATTGACCAGAGGGTGCAACTGGCGGCGCGCATTCTGCGGGCGATGGGCCTGACGCGGGACTTTCCGCCATTGCTCCTGTTGCTCGGCCATGGCGGTCAGAGCGCCAACAACCCGCAGGCAGCCGGGCTGGATTGCGGCGCCTGTTGCGGCCAGAGCGGCGAGGTCAACGTCCGCGTGTTGGCCGAGCTGCTCAATGATCCACTGGTACGCCAGGGGCTGGCCGGGCAGGGTATCGAGCTGCCAACTGACTGCCAGGTGCTGGCTGGCCTGCACAACACCACCACCGATGAAGTCCAGGTCTTCGCCAGTCAGACGTTGCCGCCGCATCTTGTGTCAGGCTGGCAGCGGCTACGCCAGGCGCTGGATGCCGCTGCCGTGCAGGTACGTCTGGAGCGTGCGGCACGGCTTGGGCTGGAGCCTTTAGGCGAACGGCCTGCGCGTCTGCTCGCGGCCCTGCGTCGACGCGCCGCTGATTGGGCGCAGACGCGACCGGAATGGGGGCTGGCTGGTAATGCCGCGTTCATCGCCGCGCCGCGCGCACGTACGCGTGGCATCGACCTGCAAGGGCGTGCTTTCCTCCACGACTATGACTGGCGGCATGACGGGGATGGCAAGATACTGGAGTTGATCATGACTGCCCCCATGGTGGTAGCGCACTGGATCAACCTGCAATACCTGACCTCGACCACAGACAACCTGCGTTTCGGTAGCGGCAACAAGGTGCTGCATAACGTGGTGGGTGGAAATATTGGCGTCTTTGAAGGTAATGGCGGCGATCTGCGTATCGGTCTGGCGCGCCAGTCGTTGCACGATGGTCAGCGCTGGCTGCATAGGCCGCTGCGCCTGAGTGTGATCATCGCTGCGCCGCGCCCGATGATCGATGAGGTGATCGACAGCCATCAGGTGGTGCGCGAGCTGGTCGAGAATGGCTGGCTTTATCTGCTGAGGCTGGATGATGAGTCCGCTGCGCCACTGGAGGTTCGCGATGCTGCAGGCTGGCGGGTGCTGTGCGCGGACTGAGGCAGTGATCGTGCGGTTGCACGGCACGATCAGCATTTCATAAAGCCGCGTTGCCTTTGCCTGCCGCATTGGCTGTGCAAGCGCTGCGTTCAGTCGCGATAGAACACCTGGATCAGGTGGTAGCCGAACTGGGTTTTCACCGGACCGTGCACTTCACGCAGCGCTTTCTTGAAAATTACCTGATCCACTGCGCGCACCATCTGTCCGGGACGGACTTCGCCGAGGTCGCCGCCTTTCTTGCCGGAGGGGCAGGTGGAGTGCTTGCGTGCCAGTACATCGAAGGCTTCGCCGGCTGCGATGCGTTTTTTCAGCGCAGCGGCTTCTGCCTCGGTCTTGACCAGGATGTGGCGGGCCATTGCCTTTGCCATTGATGGGCTCCTCAATTCTGTAAGCCCGCTATTGTGCCAGCTTTAATCGCGCCAGCAGAATGGCGCCAATTTTGTGGGTTGTGCATCGTCCGTACTGCGGGCGAATCATGGCCTATGGTATTTCAATCGCGCTTACGGAAACGCCACCATGGATCTCCACGCAATGCTGAAAGTCCTGTCCACTCAGGATGGCTCTGACCTGTATCTGTCGACGGGTGCGCCGCCTTGCGCCAAGTTCAACGGCGTACTCAAGGCGTTGAGTCAGGAACCGATGAAGGCGGGCGATGTGGCGGCCATCGCTGATTCGATCATGGATAGCGCTCAGCGCGAGGAGTTCGAGCGCGAGCTGGAAATGAACCTGGCCATCTCACTGGCGGGTGTCGGGCGCTTTCGTATCAACATCTTCAAGCAACGCAATGAGGTGTCGATCGTTGCGCGCAACATCAAGCTGGATATTCCCCGTTTCGAAGACCTCAAGCTGCCTGAAGTGCTGCTCGGTACGGTGATGGAAAAACGCGGCCTGGTGTTGTTCGTCGGCGGTACCGGCTCGGGTAAGTCCACCTCCCTGGCGGCGTTGATCGATTACCGCAATCGCAACAGCGGCGGCCATATCATCACCATCGAAGACCCGGTGGAGTACGTGCACCGGCACAAGAAGTCGATCATCAACCAGCGTGAGGTGGGCGTGGACACCCGCAGCTTCCATGCTGCGCTGAAAAACACCCTGCGCCAGGCGCCGGACGTGATCCTGATCGGCGAGATCCGTGACCGTGAAACCATGGAGCATGCCCTGGCTTTCGCCGACACCGGCCATCTGGCGATTTCCACGCTGCATGCCAACAACGCCAACCAGGCCCTGGACCGCATCATCAACTTCTTCCCGGAAGACCGTCGCCCGCAGTTGCTCAATGATTTGGGTAACAATCTCAAGGCATTCGTTTCGCAGCGTCTGGTCAAGACTGTCGACGGCAAGCGGCGGGCAGCAGTGGAGGTGATGCTGGGCACGCCGACCGTGCGAGACCTGATCAAGCGCAATGAGTTCTCCGAGCTGAAGGAAATCATGGAGAAATCCAAGAACCTCGGCATGCAGACCTTCGACCAGGCTTTGATCGGTCTCGTGCACGAAGGCGTGATCGACGAAGAGGAGGCAGTGAAAAACGCCGACTCGGCGAATAACGTACGCCTGAAGCTCAAGCTCTATCGTGACAATCCCGCCACGCTGAGGCCTGCTGCCACAGCACCCGCAGCGCCAGCACCTCAGCCAGCCGCAGTGAAAAGTGCTGCAGCCGGTGACTGGGGCTTGGAACTGAAGCTCGAGGATATCGAGCAGGAGCAGCCGCCTGAGGATCCCGGGCGGCAGGGGATTTGACGGGGCGCTGAAGAATCTGGGCTTTGCCTGGTGGCATTCAGGGATCAGGCTGAAGCGGCAGGTAGGCTTGCCGCAGGCGCTGACTGATGCCGGCTTCCTCGAGCTCGGCGATGGCGGTGCGCAGTTGTTCGACCAGATGCGCATCGCATTCTTTTGAGCAGCTCAGATAGAGACTAGTACGGGCCATGCCTGGGCTTCGGCGCAGGTTCTGTTCGCGGTAGCTCGAACCTTCCCAGATATACAGGGCCTCAGGTACGCCGGTGAACCAGGCGTCGATACGTCCCAGAACGAGCAGGTGTGCAGGGTTTTCGCCCAGCTTGAGCTGTACGATCTGCTCGTCACCGAAGCCCTCGCGCTGCAGGATGGCGACCTGCGCAGTGCCCATGCCGACGCCGATGCGGTGATAGCGCTGGCGGGCCTGGGCGAAGTTTTCCACCGGTTCGTCGAGGCTGAAGAACGCGCGCTCAAGCTCCATGATCGGAGCAATCCAGGTGTACATATCCTCGCGTTCCGCTGTACGTGACAGGGGAATGATCAGCAGGTTTTGGCCTTTGGCTACGTTGGCTTGGGCGCGTGGCCAGGGCTCAGCAACGATCTCCGTCAATTTGCCGAGCATGGCCAACGCAGCCAGGGTGACATCGCCAACCATGCCATGGCCGCCCGCAGAGTGGGGCAGCGTCAACGGAGGAGCGTCAGGCATGTAAAGCTTCAGGGGCTCGTCAGCCGATACGCCTGCGGCGAATAGCACGGCGACGAGTATGTAGAAGAGGTTATGCACAGCTAACTGTCCGTTGTCGGTCTGTTTGAAGTGTAGAGGGCATTTGCGTTATGCACCTTGATCGGGCACACGCCCTTTACTCATGGCGGACGGTTCGGTTCCTGCCCTGTATTTTGGCGTTGTATAGCGCCCTGTCGGCCGCTGCCAGCAACAGGGTGAGGAAGCGTTCGCAGGGTTGCAGGCAGGCAATGCCAATACTCACTGTAACCCTGTTGCCGGCGACTTCCAGGCTCTTGATCTGTTCGTGGGCACGTTGGGCGATATCGCTGGCTTCATCCAGATCGGTGTCGGGGAGCCAGATCGCAAATTCCTCACCACCGTAGCGCGCGACACTGTCACCGCTGCGCACACTGTTCATCAGGCGCTGAGCAAGCTCTACCAGAACTCTGTCGCCCTCGGCGTGACCAAAACGATCATTGATCTGCTTGAAATGATCAATGTCGATCAGGAGCAGGCTGCCATTGTGGTATGGGCCGGCGTTGGCGATCCAGAGCTCGACATGCAGGGATAGCGCTCTGCGATTGCTCAGCGCAGTCAGTGGGTCGGTATGGCTAAGTTGAGCCAGTTGTTCGGCCTCGCTCTCGACTTCCACCGTGTAGTTGGCCAGTTGGGCATAGGCGTTCTGCAGCGCCAGGTTGGCCTTGGCCAGTCGTGCGGCACTTTCCTGTGCCTGCTGGCGAGCTTTGAGTAACTCCTTCTCGAAGCGCTGACGATCCTTGGCAACGAAGAACAGCCAAATGACTTCTTCAGAACCCTGGTTTTCACTGATGCGGGCATTGGTCATAACAGGCATCAGTTGATCACCGCTCGACTGTAACTGCAGGTAGAGCTCATTGAACTCGCCGTAACGCAGTAGCAAGGGCCAGACATGGGTTTGCAGGAAGATGCGGCTGGCGGGTGGGAAGAACTGATCCATATCGCCGCTTGGCTCAGAACATGTCAGGCGCGTGAAGTCGCTGTTGGCATGCTTGATTCGGCCGTTGCAGTCAGTCACCAGGACCGGGCAGGGTAGGCGGTCAAGATACAGCACGGCGGGTTGCTCCCTGCAGGTAGCGGCGCATGGCAACGATCACCAGTTCGGGATGGCTCATATGGGCGCAGTGGCCGCTGACATCGAGAATTTCCAGCGTGCTGTCATGAAGCATGGCGTGCAGGTAATCGGCCACAGCGCCAGGCACCAGAGCGTCGCGTTGGTGGTGCAGGATCAGGCTCGGCACAGGGCAGGATGAGAGTGCCGGACGTATATCAGACAGGAACGTGGTCTGAGCGAAGGTGTGCGCCATTACCGGGTCGGTCGAGCAGAAACTGCTGGACAGTTGAGTGGTTACGGCAGGTTCCACGTTGGCGCTGACCACAGGGGCGAACTGCCTGGCCCAGCCCAGGTAGTTATGTGCCATCAGATCCAGCAACCCTTCCAGGTCCTGGCGCTCGAATCCACCCTGATAGTCCGGTGCTGCGTTGAGAAAGCAGGGTGATGGGCCCAGAAGAATCAGCTGTGAAAACAGCTCAGGGCGTCTGATGGCGGCGAGTATGCCGATGCTGCAACTGATCGAGTGACCGACAAAAATCAGACCGTTTGGCAGTGCGAGTGCGTCGCATACTTCCAGCAGATCGTCGACATAGCCATCCAGCCGGCCATAGCGGTTTGCATCGAAGGCGCTGGCATCTGAATCACCACTGCCCACATAGTCGAACAGAACCTGCTGGTAGGCCTGTGTGAACGCTGGCGTGACCTTGTTCCACATGTCCTTGTTACAGCCAAAGCCATGGCCATAAATAAGCGTTGGCGCATTGTGCGCCGCTGCAGGCAAACAGTGAACGTTGTTGCGCTGGATGATGTTCATGACATTCCCTCGCCATGTACCACATTGACCTCAGAAGAGGCTCGACGCACGTGGGTACGAAAAATGGCGCCATTATAATGATTTTTGAGGGATGTGGCTTTTTGCTATACGTTGCCGGCCGGCACTGCCAATGACGCAGCGCAACGGCGTCTGTGTTTTGGCCTGGCTAATGCTATTCACGTGGTAATTGTGATCGCCAGCCAGGTAAGCCAAAAGCGCCTGTGCAGGTCGTGCTACCAGACCAGGCGGGCTGCAGAGGGGAGGGATGGTTCTCACTGTCCAAGGCGTGCACGGGCAACCCGCGAGCCGTTGGCCCTGCCCAGTACGGAGCAGATGTTTTGGCCGGCAGCAATCAATTTGTCCATATCGATTCCGGTCTCGATACCCAGCCCTTGCAGCAGATAGAGCACATCTTCGGTGGCGACGTTGCCGGTGGCGCCCTTGGCATAGGGGCAGCCACCCAGGCCTGCCACCGAGCTGTCGAATACGCTGATGCCTTCGAGCAGGCCGGCGTAGACATTGGCCAGGGCTTGTCCGTATGTGTCATGAAAATGCCCGGCCAGCCGCTCGCGTGGAATCTCGCGAGCAACGACTTCGAACATTCGGCGCGTGGCACCGGCAGTGCCGGTGCCGATAGTGTCGCCCAGCGACACCTCGTAGCAGCCCATGGCGTAAAGCTCGCGGGCGACGCTGGCGACCTGCTCGGGGGCAACTTCACCGTCATAGGGGCAGCCCAGCACGCAGGACACGTAGCCGCGCACGCGTACATTCGCCTTGCTGGCTGCGTCCATCAGCGGCACGAAGCGTTGCAGGCTGTCGGCGATGGAGCAGTTGATGTTTCTCCGCGAGAAAGCCTCGCTGGCAGCGGCGAATACGGCCACTTCCTCGACCTTGGCTTCGAGTGCTGCCTCGAGGCCTTTCAGGTTGGGCGCCAGTGCGGCGTAAGTGACGCCTGACTTGCGCTGAATACCGGCGAATACGTCGGCGGAGCCGGCCATCTGCGGCACCCATTTGGGCGAGACGAAACTGCCCACTTCGATATAGCTGAGGCCGGCGGCACTGAGGTCATCGGTGAGGCGTACCTTGTCGGCGACGCTGATCGGTTGTTTTTCGTTCTGCAGGCCGTCGCGCGGGCCGACTTCGACCAGGCGTACGGAGTGGGGCAGGGTCATGTTGTTTCTCCATGGGGGAGAGGGGATTGTATGGCATAGGGTGGGCCGGGCGGTGATCCGCTCTAGCCCACCAGCCGGGATCAAGTCGTGACGGGTGGGCTGAAGCCCACCCTACGGGGTGGTACGCATCAGGCCTCCTGTAACTCCACCAGCACCGCACCTTCGCTGACCATTTCTCCTTCTTGGCAATACAACGCCTTGACCGTCCCGGCTTCGGGCGCGCGGATACTGTGCTCCATCTTCATCGCCTCCAACACCACCAGCGCGGTGCCGGCTTCGACCGCCTGGCCGGGCTGGACCAGCACACGAACGATGCTGCCGTTCATCGGTGCGCTCAAACCGCCATGCTGGGCATGGCTGGCTTCGGCTGCGGCGATGGGGTCGAAGCGAGTGATCGCGTGCAGCTCGCCTTGCCACTGCAGGTAGAGGGTGTCGCCACGGCGAATGGCGCGCAGGCGCTGGCGCGTGCCGTCGATCTCTGCCAGCAGCGCTTCGCCTTGCAAGCGGGCCTGGTTACTCGCACGTACCTTGTGGCGCTCGCCCTGGCAGCTCAGGTGCAGCTCGATTTCTGCGGCACTGCCGGAGCGCCAGCCACTGCGGGCTGACCAGGGCGAATGCGGGTCGTCGTTGCGTTGCAGCGGCGCCTCGCTCTGTACCCAGGCATCGGCTGCCAGTTGCCAGAAGGCCTTCGGCAACTCATCGGGCGCCGGCAGCAACTGCTGCTGATGACGCGGGATAAAGCCGGTATCCAGTTCGCACGCGGCGAATGCCGGGTGAGCAAGGATACGGCGCAGAAACGCCAGGTTGGTTTTCACGCCGCCGACCAGGGTGTCGTCGAGCATGGCCAGCAGGCGCAGGCGCGCCTGCTCGCGGTTTTCGCCCCAGGCGATCAGCTTGCCCAGCATGGGGTCGTAGAAGGGCGACACGCTGTCGCCCTCGGCTACGCCGCTGTCGATACGCCGCCCGTCGCCACTGCCGGCCTCGCGGTACAGCGCCAGGGCGCCGGTGGCGGGGAGGAAATCGTGATCCGGGTCTTCGGCGTACAGCCGCACCTCGATGGCGTGGCCGTTCAATGGCACCTGCTGTTGGGTCAGCGGCAGCGTCTCGCCACGGGCGACACGAATCTGCCAGGCCACCAGGTCGAGCCCGGTAATGGCTTCGGTAACCGGGTGTTCGACCTGCAGGCGGGTGTTCATCTCCATGAAGAAGAAGTCGCCGCGCTCATCCAGCAGAAATTCCACGGTGCCGGCGCCGACATAGCCGATGG
>CAZIZA010000068.1:0-15316 GCA_964543555.1 uncultured Pseudomonas sp. | reverse complement strand
CAGCCACACCGGTGACCTTGCCGTTCTCGATCTGCAGTTCGTTGGCGAACACGTAATCGATGCCCAACTTGGCCTGCAACTGCTTGGCAAAATAGGTAAAGCCACCAGAGAGAATCGCGGTCTTGTAACCAAGGCGCTTGAGTTCGGCGAACAGCACCTCGGCGCCTTCGGTCAGGCGCAGGGACGCGCCGATCTCCTCAAGTACATCCTCCGACAGCCCCTGCAGCAAGCCCAGGCGCTCCTTGAAGCTGGCACGGAAATCAAGTTCACCGCGCATGGCACGCTCGGTGATTTCGGCCACCTGCTCGCCAACGCCAGCAGCCTTGGCCAACTCGTCGATCACTTCGGCCTCGATCAGCGTCGAATCCATATCGAACACGGCCAGACGGCGATTGCGCCGGAATACCGAGTCGCGCTGGAAGGCGATATCGACATTGAGTTCCTGCGCCACGCTGAGGAACTCGGCGCGCAGGGCCACGGGGTCGGCCGGTTCGCCACGCACGGAAAACTCGATGCAGCCCTTGCCCTGCTCGGCCGGCATATCCAGCGGCATACGCCCGGAAAGGCGGTCGATGTGATCGATGTTGAGGCCATACTTGGCTGTAATCGCACTGACCCGCTGCAGTTGCTCGGCACTGACCTTGCGCGTCAGCAGGGTGACGATATGCCGAGCCTTGCCCTGGCCACCGACCCACTGGCGGTAGTCGTCTTCGGATACAGGCGTGAAGCGCACCTGCTGATCGAGCTCATAAGCGGTGAACAGCAGATCCTTGAGCACCGCCTGAGAACGGCCGTTATCCGGAATCTCGATCAGAATGCCGAATGACAGGGTGTCATGGATAACCGCCTGGCCGATATCGAGAATATTCACCCCGCCCTGAGCCAACACGCCCGTGATGGCAGCGGTGAGTCCGGGGCGGTCTTCGCCGGTGATATTGATCAGGACGATTTCGCGCAAGACACACCCTCCAAGGCAAACGATTGAGCCAGGGCAACGGTAAATTGACCGCTGACCGACGAATAGGCACATATTCTACCCAGTTTCCCAACAATCCGGGCAGCCATGCGCTTTGCCCACCCCAGGCCGCTCGCTATACTGCGCGGCAACTTCAGTCGACAAGAGCCGAGCTCTGTGAACCGGCCCGCGCCCGTCAAACCCGATAACTTCTTCATCCTGATCTTTCACGCACTGCGACAGCGGCGCGTGCCTCTGGTGCTGCGTATCGCCAGCCACAGTCTGTTACTGGTGGCCCTGGCAATGGTCATCTACGCCTGGGTCATGGGTATGCAGTTCAAACAGGCCATGCAACAGCAGGCCGATGCTCTCGGCCAGGCGCTGATCACCCAGACGGCGGCTTCAGCCACCGAACTGCTGGTGTCCAACGACATCCTCAGCCTCAATGTGCTGCTGAACAACCTGGCGAAGAACCCGCTGGTGGCCCATGCGGCCATCTACAGTGTGGATGACCGTATCCTTGCCGAGGCTGGCTCACGCCCGACACGCAGTGTGCTGGGTGAAACCGAGGGCCTGTATTCCACTTCCATCACCTTCCAGGAAGTGATGGCCGGGCAATTACGTATCAGCCTGGATATGAGCCAGTTTCAGCAGCCGATGACGATCAGCCTGCAGAGCATGGGCATCCTCAGCCTGATCCTGCTGGCCCTGACCCTGTCGCTGAGCATGCGCCTGGGTCGGCATATTTCCACGCCTTTGCTGCAGATGCGCCTGTGGCTGCGCGACCCGGACGACCCCGCCCCCGGCGCCGGACGCAACGACGAGATTGGCGACCTGGCGCGCCAACTGCAGGCACGCCTGGTGCCGGAAAAGCCTGAGCCCGAGCCGGAGCTGGATGACGAGCCACTGCTCGACGAGGTCGACGACTATCTCCCGGAAGAAGACGACGAGCCGCAACAGCCTCGCGCCGGACATACCTTCGATGAACGGGACAACGACGACGAGACGCTCAAGCCCTGGCCCGAGGCGATTGAACCGGACGACCCCTTCGCCGACCTGCGCGACGAATCCGCAGTTGCCGCGCCCGCCGCCCAAGCGCCGCGCCAATCGCAGGCCAGCGCGGTGCTGGCCATTCAGCTCGGTGCCCAGGAGCAACTACGGCGCCTGCCGCGCACACGCCTGATGGATCTGCTGGAGCGTTATCGTGCCTGCCTCGATCAGGCTGCCGCGCTCTATCAGGGGCAACTGCACACGCTCAAGGACGGCAGCAGCCTGATGCTGTTCCACGAACGCGAATGCGGTGAGGATTACCTGACTCACGCGATCTGTTGTGGCGAGCTGATGCGCGCCCTGGGCCATGCCCTGCAGATCGAAGTGGCTGACAGCGGTATTACCCTGCAGTTGCAACTGGGGCTGACCCTGGGCAGCGATCTGGAAGCGCTGGGCCAGGCCGACCTGCTGCTCAGCGACAGCGCCCTGGATGCTCTGGCGCTGTCACAACACAGCCGCAATCTGCTGCTGGTCGAGCAACGCGTTGCCCAGGACACACTGGCGCGCCAGCGAGCACGCATTCGTCCGATTGCCAGCCCGGAGGGGGCCAGTTGCGTGGAACGCCTGCTCGACCCTTATCCAGCCCTGCTGGAAAGACAACTGACACGCATGCACGAAAGCCGGGCGCACTGACGCCCGGCTTCACTCAAGCACTGGCCAGTGCCCGCCGCTGCGGCGGCTTCACACCGTAGCGCTGCAGCCAGTCTGCCCAACGTACCCGCTCGTCACGCACCAGCCAGCCATCCTGCTCGGCGAAGCTCTCAGACAGCCACAGGCCACGTATTCCTGCAGGTCGCAACGCCCCTTTGTTCAGGGTAAACAGCTCGCCACTGGGTGCGCCCTGATGCAGCGCCAACAGGTAGATATCCGGCCGACGGCGCTCCAGCCGAGCCACCAGCCGGCCATCTTCCAGGCATTCATCGACATGAAACAGACTCAGTTGGCGGGCATCGCGCGGCAGCTCGAGGCTCATGTCATAGACCAGTTGCAGGGATGCAGTAGGCAGATGCACGTATGCCCGTGGCCGTTCGAGCAGGGTCAGGTTGCCACACTGCACCGGACGCGCGGCACCGGATAGCGGACTCAGACGAAAGTGGCTGGACTCTCGATAGCGCAGGGCGCCCTGATAGGGCGTGGGCAGCCAGGTATCGGCAAACCGTCCGCTCAACCAGCCCTCTGCGCTTTCCAGCAGGCATTCTTCGGCCACCTCCTGAATAGCAGTGAGCAGTGGCAGGTTGAGTTCATGCGCCGGCACATAACCGGAAATCAGCTTGAGTACGGTATCGCCGCGATCAGGGCGACGCTGGCGCACCAGCAGCCAGTAGTCGCGCCCTTGCAAACGCAGGGTCAGGCGCACCGACACCCCCAGGTTGGCCAACTCGACGGAGAAACGCGAGCTGTCTGCGACCTCGACAGGGCGGCGACGTTCGAGCATCTGCTGAAAATTCAGTGGCTGCCCCAGGCTCTGGTAGCTCAGTCCATCGGGGCCAGCTTCGACGAACAACGGCAGCGTCTTGAAAGTGCTCGGGTCCTTGCGGATCAGCGTACGTGACATCTCGGCTCCTCCTTCCAGCAGGGCGTGAGGTGTCTTGAAAGCCAGCACTCACACGCGGGTCAAGTTGCAACGAAAACCGTCCAAGGCTGCCCCAAGCTGGCCACTCAATACAACCCAAGGCTGTAAGAGGACGTGACCGATCTAACCGATGCCCTGTAAAACAGCCGCGACAGTAGCGACATTGGCAGCCAGATGAGCGGGCGTGATGGTGCCGACGATGGCGCTGCTGACCCCCGGATGCGCGAAGATCAGTTCGAAACTGGCGCGTACCGGATCGACGCCGTCCGCCAGGCAGGCGTGCCCACTGGCCAGCGCCTTCTTGATCAGGATGCCCTTGGCGTGATGGGCAGCGTAGTCCAGCACCGGCTTTTCGCCCTGCTCACTGAGGTTATAGGTGACCATGGCACAGTCGCCCTGCTGCAGCGCCAGCAGCCCGCCGTCGACGGTCTTGCCGGAAATCCCGTAGGCAAGAATCTTGCCCTCGCGCTTGAGCGCGGCCAGCGTCTCGTACACCCCGCTCTCGCGCAGCACCGCCAGATCGTTACCGTCGGAGTGCACCAGCAGCAGATCGATACGATCAGTTTCCAGGCGCCTGAGACTGCGCTCGACCGACAGACGGGTATGCGCCGGCGAGAAGTCGAAATGCGACTGCCCCTGCTCGAACTCCTCGCCGGTCTTGCTGACGATCACCCACTCATCGCGCTGGCCACGCAGTAGCGGGCCGAGGCGCTGCTCACTGATGCCATAGGCCGGAGCGGTGTCGATCAGGTTGATGCCCAGCTCGCGCGCCTGTCGCAACAAGGCCAGCGCCTGCGCATCGTCGGGGATGGTAAAGCCGTTGGGATACTTCACCCCCTGATCGCGCCCCAGCTTGACCGTACCCAAACCCAGCGGCGAAACCCGCAAACCGGTAGAGCCCAGCGGGCGATGCAGATCGTGCAGCGTATTCATGGCAGCAAAGCCTCCCACACCGGCTGGCCCAACGCAGGGCGCGGCAGCTCGGGCAGCGGCGCATGACTGAGCGGCTGCACGGCATCACGCTGCAGCGCCTGCAGCACACGGTCTGCAAAGTCCGGCGCCAGCGCCAGTTTGGTCGGCCAGCCCACCAGCAGGCGCTGCTGTTCGGCAAGAAAGGCATTGTCCGGGCGCACCAGGCCCGACTGCGCGGGCTCGGCGCGATCAACGCGCAATGTCGCCCAGCGCGTCAGGCTCTGGTCAACCCAGGGCAGCAGCGAGGCCATCTCCTTTTTCGCGGCCTCAATCTGCGCCGCCTCGTCGCGCGCAACGCCGTCGGCCTCGGCCAGGTCGCCGCCGAGGTACCAGACCCATTGGCCATCGGCCGCCGGATGGGTGGTGACGGTGACCCGAGGCTTCGGCCCGCCACCCAGGCAATGCGCGTACAGCGGCTTCAGCGCCGGCCCCTTGGCCAGCACCATATGCAAGGGTCGCAGTTGCTGCGCGGGCTGCTCGATGCCCAGTGCGGCGAGTAGATCAGCATTCCCGGCACCGGCACTGAGCACCACGCGCTGCGCACGAATCTCGCGACCATCGACGATCAGCCCGCACAGCTCAGCGTTTTCCTGCAGCGGTTCGATACGCTCGGCGGCCAGCAGGCTGTCACCCGCCAGCTCGGCCAGGCGTGCGATCAGGCTCGGCACATCGAGCACCAGCTCGGCGAGGCGATAGACCTTGCCCTTGAACTTCGGATGCTGCAGCGCCGGCGGCAATTGCTCGCCCTTGACCTGATCGACGCGGCCTCGCACGGCCTTGCTGGCAAAAAAACTGGTGAGGTTGCCGGCCAGGGTGCCGGGCGACCACAGGTAGTGGGCGTCGGACAAGATGCGCACACCGCTGAGGTCCAGCTCGCCATTGCCAGCCAGCGCCTCGCGCCAGCGACGCGGCATGTCGGCGATGGCCTCAGAGGCGCCGGTCAATGCACCATGCAGCGCGTATTTGGCGCCGCCATGGATGATGCCCTGTGACTTGAGACTCTGCCCACCACCCAGACTGCCGCGCTCCACCAGCACAGTGGTGAAACCCTGTTGCCGCAGGCGTGCATTGAGCCATAGGCCGGCGATACCGCCGCCGACGATCAGGACATCGGTGCTGAGAGACTGGGACATGTAGGCGCCTCGCAAAAAAACAGGCGCGCAGTATAACCCTCGGTGCCGTTACAAGCGGCAAGCTTCCAGCCACATGCCTGCGCCCAGACCGAAAACCTGCTACTACCTCAGTGACCGGTAGAGCTGGAGAACAGCTGGATAACCACCACGCCACTGACGATCAGGCCCATGCCCAGCACTGCCGGCAAGTCGAGCTTCTGCTGGTAGATGAACATCGCCGCGATGCTGACCAGGACGATGCCAAGGCCCGCCCAGATGGCGTAGGCAACACCCACCGGAATGGTGCGCACCACCAGTGTCAGCATCCAGAAGGCGATGCCGTAGCCGCCGACCACCAGTACCAGTGGCAAAGGCTTGTTGAAGCCGTCAATGGCCTTCATCGACGTGGTAGCGATGACTTCTGCAGCAATGGCAATGGCGAGATAGAGGTATCCGGGCATGATGACGACTCCTGAATGAGGCGACCGATTCTAGTCATCGCAGCGATGGGATAAAGTCATTACCTATCTGCAAAGGAGATAGGTAATGAACTGGAACCTCGATCAGCTTCATCTGTTCGTGCGCACCGCCGAGTGCCGCTCCTTCTCTGCCGTGGCACGCGAAAGCGGTCGCGCGCAGTCGGCGGTGAGCACTGCCATCGCCCTACTCGAAGCCGATCTGGGCGTCGCCCTCTTCGAACGCAGCAGCGGTCGCCAGCCACAGCTGACCGAGGCGGGTGCGGCGCTGCTGGAACAGGCCCGTAGCGTGTTGCAGCAGTGCGAGCGCCTGGATGGTCGAGCACTCGGCCTGGCACGCGGCGAAGAAGCGCGCCTGCGTCTGGCACAGGACGAAGCCATGCCCTATCAGCCGGTACTGGCCAGCCTGGAAGCACTGGCACACGCCTTCCCCCTGCTCGAAGTGCAGCTGTCCAGCGGCGCCCAGGGTGACGTGGCGCGCAAGCTGCTGCAGCATCAGGCCGATCTGGGCCTGCTGTTTCATCACGAACAGATGCCACGCGCACTGGAAAGCCAGCGCCTGGGCACCATCGAGATGGTGACGGTATGCAGCCCGCAACACCCGCTGGCTGCACTCGACAGCGTGGAACGCCGCGACCTGGCTGAACACCGCCAACTGCTGATGACCCCACAGGACAGCCACTACCCTGGTGGCGAACAGATCAGTCCGCTGGTGTGGCGCGCCGACAGCTTCTATGTCATGGCCGAGCTGGTGATTCGCGGTGTTGGCTGGGCCTGGCTGCCACGCCATGTGGCGCAGTACCCGACCTACCTGGGTCACCTGCAGGAACTGCGCAGCGACTGGGCGCCACTGCCGCTGGTGGTGGAGCTGGTCACCCGCCGCGACGGCGCGCTCGGACCCGCCGCCAACTGGCTCGCCGACTGCCTTGCGCGCGAACTGCTGCGCCCGCAAGCGTGATCGTGCTTCCAGAGGATGAGCGGCGGCGATAAGCTGCGCCCCCATGAACAGACTCCTCTATACCCTGCTGCTGCACCTGGCCCTGCCCCTGATTGCTCTGCGCCTGGCGCTGCGTGCGCGCAAGGCACCGGCTTATGCCCAGCGTATCGATGAACGCTTCTCCCTAAACCTGCCTTCGATGAAACGCGGCGGTATCTGGGTACACGCAGTATCGGTGGGCGAAAGCATCGCCGCCGCACCCATGATCCGCGCACTGCAGGCGAACTACCCCGAACTGCCGATCACCGTGACCTGCATGACGCCGACCGGCTCCGAGCGCATCCAGGCACTGTTCGGTGCCAGCGTACAGCACTGCTACCTCCCCTATGACCTGCCATGGGCTGCCGCGCGTTTCCTCGAGCGTGTACAACCACGCCTGGCCGTGGTCATGGAAACCGAGCTATGGCCAAACCACATTCATCAGTGCGCCAAGCGTGGTATCCCGGTCGCACTGGCCAATGCGCGCCTGTCCGAGCGCTCGGCACGCGGCTATGCGCGTTTTGCCAAGCTCACCGCGCCGATGCTTGCCGAGCTGTCGCTGATCGCCGTGCAGACCCAGACCGAGGCGCAGCGTTTCCTGACCTTGGGCGCACGCCCCGCGTGCGTGGACGTGACCGGTTCGATCAAGTTCGACCTGCAGATCGATGCCGAGCTGCTGCAACGCGCCGTCGAACTGCGCCGTCAGTGGCAGGCCGAACAGCGCCCGGTGTGGATCGCCGCCAGCACCCACGCGGGTGAAGACGAGATCGTCCTCACCGCCCATCGCCAGTTACTGACGACAAGGCCGAACGCGCTGCTGATCCTGGTGCCACGCCACCCCGAACGCTTCAATTCGGTGCATGAGCTGTGCATCAGCCAAGGGCTGACCACACGCCGTCGCTCCACGGGAGAAGCCGTGCAAGCCAGCGATCAGGTGCTGCTGGGCGACACCATGGGCGAGCTGCTGTTTCTTTACGCCGTGGCGGACATTGCCTTCGTCGGTGGCAGCCTGGTGGCCAATGGCGGGCATAACCTGCTGGAACCGGCGGCTCTGGGCAAACCGGTATTGAGCGGCCCGCACCTGTTCAACTTCCTGGAAATCGCCGCGCAGTTGCGCGAAGCCGGCGCCCTGAACGAAGTGGAAAACGCCGAGCAATTGGCCGACAACATTGCCGCGCTACTCAACGAGCCAGGCGAGATGCAGCGCATGAATCAGGCCGGTCTGAGCGTGCTCAAGGCCAACCAGGGCGCGCTGGAGCGCCTGCTGGAGGGATTGCAGCGCCTTCTGTAGCCCGGATGCAATCCGGGACAGCATCACGCCACGTGATAATCCCCGGATTGCATCCGGGCTACGCCTGGCAATCGTCAGGGTAGGTAGGGTGGGCTTCAGCCCACCACATCTAGAGCGGCCACTGTTGGTTGGCTGAAGCGGTTCGCCACCCGCCCCTACGCTCTGCCTGATACGCAACCGCACTTGAAAGCAAAAGCCCGACTCGCGTCGGGCTTTTTGTTTGCTGCGAACGGCTCAGAAATCCTGATTGTTCTTCAGGCGCTCCTCGGCGGCAGAGGCAAGATCCGGCGGCAGGAAGTCCTTGTCCGGGTTGTAGTCCGGCTTGAGGAAGCTGCCCAGTGCCTCCAGGTCAGCCGGGCTCAGCGTACCGGCGGCCTGCTTCAGGCGCAGGTTGTTGAGGATGTAGTCATAACGGGCATCGTTGTAGTTGCGCACGGCGCTGTACAACTGGCGCTGGGCGTCGAGCACGTCGACGATGTTGCGGGTACCGACCTGATAGCCAATCTCGGTGGCTTCCAGGGCGCTCTGGTTGGAGATGATCGACTGGCGACGAGCCTGCACGGTTTCCACGTCGGTGTTCACCGCGCGGAACAGATTACGGGTGTTCTGCACCACCTGACGGCGCAGGCTTTCACGCAGTTGTTCGGTCTGGCCGAGACGCTGGTAGGCCTCGCGTACCTGCGAGCTGGTCAGGCCACCGCTGTACAGCGGGATGTTCAATTGCAAGCCGATCGAGCGCTGCGAAACATCACCACTGAACGGACGCCCTGTCGCCGCATTGTTGCTGAAGCCGAGGCTGTCATTGTCGCCCTGCTGATAGCTGGCAACCGCATCCAGCGTCGGCGCATGACCAGCCTTGCGCTGCCGCAGGTTATCTTCGGCAGCGTTTACCGCGTACAGACTGGCCTGCAGGTTGAGGTTCTGTACGGCGGCCGTATCGACCCAGGACTTGGCATCATTGGGCGTCGGCGCCAGCACCGGCAGCGTATGCACAATCCCCTCGACCGCCAGGTAATCGCGGTTGGTCAGGGTCACCAGCGCTTCAAAGGCATCATCCACCGCACGTTCGGCGAGCAGGCGGTTGGCACGGGCGGTATCGAAGCCGGCCTGCGCTTCGAGTACATCGGTCTTGTCGGACAGACCGACGTCGAAGCGCTCGTTGGCCTGATCGAGCTGACGCTTGAATGCCGCCTCTTCAGCCTTGGTCGAGGCCAGGTTGTCCTGGGCACGCAGCACGGCGAAGTAGGTTTCGGCACTCTGCAGAATCAGGTTCTGCTCGGTGGCGGACAGTTCCAGTGCAGCCTGCTCACTGGTGGCCTCGGCGGCCTGCAACTGGAACCAGCGATCAGCGCGGAACAGCGGCTGACTGAGATTGGCCTGATAGACCAGGCCGCTGCGCGAACTGGTGGCACGCGGCGTGTCGACTTCCGTGCGTGTATCACCGTAGTTGGCACCCGCCGAGAGATTGGGCAGCAAACCGGCACGCGCCTGCGGCACGACTTCGCGACGCGCCTGGTAATCAGCACGTGCGGCGGCGATATCGGCATTGTTCTTCGCGGCTTCCTGATACACGGTGACCAGATCGGTCTTACTCGACAGCGGGGCCTCTTCGGCCTGAACCAGGCCGACCGAAGCGGCGGCCACGGCGATTGCCAGGGAAAGTCT
This sequence comes from uncultured Pseudomonas sp., assembly GCA_964543555.1. Taxonomy (GTDB): domain Bacteria; phylum Pseudomonadota; class Gammaproteobacteria; order Pseudomonadales; family Pseudomonadaceae; genus Aquipseudomonas. Next base: position 5,246 of record CAZIZA010000068.1, on the reverse strand, counting down.
GCGCAACATGATGGATGTCGATCCTTGAGTAGGCGGTAATCGGCAAGGCTACGGCTCGCCGCAGGCGGGGGTCAAGCACGCCATGGCCTGCATCAGTCTAGATAGTGACAAGCTATGTTGCCGGTCTGGAACAATCCGCCAGAACCGGGATTCCGACGTACGGGCCGACGCTCAACGAGCAGCAGGTTGGTTTTCTCTCACCAGCTTGTTTAGACTGCGTGCGTTCTTGTCGGGGTGCCCCATATGCGGGGCTGAGATTGGCAGCTGCCGGATCCCGTTGAACCTGATCAGGTTAAGGCCTGCGTAGGGAACAAGATGTCCTCGCCCGTAAACCGGCGAGTCCTCTCGGCACCGCCCGTGGTGCATCTCACGCCCTTCGTCCGCTCAGGTTCCAACTCCGACATCTATCCCGGAGAGAGCCTTGATGAGCACACAACAACAAAAGAATCTGAGCGAAAGCGCCCAGGTCGACCAGCAGTCGGTACAACCCTTCCCGCGCTCGCAAAAAGTTTACGTACAAGGCACACGAGCGGACATCCGCGTGCCGATGCGCGAAATCAGCCTGGACGTGACGCCGACTGACTTCGGCGGCGAAATCAACGCCCCGGTCACCGTTTACGACACCTCCGGCCCCTATACCGACCCGAATGTCACCATCGACGTGCGCAAAGGTCTGGCCGATGTGCGCAGCGCCTGGATCGAGGACCGTGGCGACACCGAGAAGCTATCCGGCCTGTCCTCGGAGTTCGGCCAGCGCCGCCTCAACGACGCCGAGCTCTCGGCAATGCGCTTCGCCCATGTGCGCAACCCGCGCCGGGCCAAGGCTGGACATAACGTCAGCCAGATGCACTACGCCAGGAAAGGCATCATCACCCCCGAGATGGAATACGTCGCCATCCGCGAAAACATGAAGCTGGCCGAAGCCCGCGAAGCCGGCCTGCTCAATGAGCAGCACGCCGGCCACAGCTTCGGCGCCAGCATCCCGAAGGAAATCACCCCCGAGTTCGTACGCAGCGAAGTCGCTCGCGGCCGCGCCATCATCCCCGCCAACATCAACCACGTGGAGCTGGAGCCGATGATCATCGGCCGTAACTTCCTGGTGAAGATCAACGGCAATATCGGCAACTCGGCGCTGGGTTCCTCCATCGAGGAAGAGGTAGCCAAGCTGACCTGGGGCATCCGCTGGGGCTCGGACACCGTGATGGACCTGTCCACCGGCAAGCACATCCATGAAACCCGCGAGTGGATCATCCGCAACAGCCCCGTACCGATTGGCACCGTGCCGATCTACCAGGCGCTGGAGAAGGTCGGCGGCATCGCCGAAGACCTGACCTGGGAGCTGTTCCGCGACACCCTGATCGAGCAGGCCGAACAGGGCGTCGACTATTTCACCATCCACGCCGGCGTGCTGCTGCGCTACGTACCACTGACCGCAAAGCGCGTCACCGGCATCGTCAGCCGTGGCGGCTCGATCATGGCCAAGTGGTGCCTGGCGCATCACAAGGAAAACTTCCTCTACACTCATTTCGAAGACATCTGCGAGATCATGAAGGCCTACGACGTGTCCTTCTCCCTGGGTGACGGCCTGCGCCCCGGTTCGATTGCCGATGCCAACGACGCTGCACAATTCGGCGAACTGGAAACCCTCGGCGAGCTGACCAAAATCGCCTGGAAACACGATGTGCAGTGCATGATCGAAGGTCCCGGCCATGTGCCGATGCAACTGATCAAGGAAAACATGGACAAGCAGCTGGAGTGCTGCGACGAGGCGCCGTTCTACACCCTCGGCCCGCTGACCACCGACATCGCGCCGGGCTACGACCACATCACCAGCGGCATTGGCGCGGCGATGATCGGCTGGTTCGGCTGCGCCATGCTCTGCTACGTAACCCCCAAGGAGCACCTGGGCCTGCCGAACAAGGATGACGTCAAGACCGGCATCATCACCTACAAGATCGCGGCCCATGCTGCCGATCTTGCCAAAGGGCATCCGGGCGCGCAGATCCGCGACAATGCCCTCTCCAAGGCCCGTTTCGAATTCCGCTGGGAAGACCAGTTCAACCTCGGCCTCGACCCGGACACCGCCCGTGCATTCCATGATGAGACGTTGCCCAAGGACTCGGCCAAGGTGGCGCACTTCTGCTCCATGTGCGGGCCCAAGTTCTGCTCGATGAAGATCACCCAGGAGGTCCGTGACTACGCCAAGGAGCAGCGTATCGACGCCGTCGACCTGGAAGCCGAGCAGGGCATGCAGGCCAAGGCCGAGGAGTTCAAGGCGCAGGGCAGCCAGCTCTATCAGCGCGTGTGACAGGCCGTCATGGAAGCTTGATCTGGCGGCACTATGCTCGCTAGTGTGACGGGTAACGGGCCGTGGTCAGGCCCGTTACAACCATCTGGAGTTTCTATGGGCAAAGACGACATCGACATCATCGAGCGCGAGAACTGCTTTCGCGGCTTCTATCGCCTCGACCGGATCAAGCTGCGCCATCGCCAGTTCGCCGGCAACATGGGCCCGCAGCTGACCCGCGAGCTGTTCGTGCGTCACGATGCCGTCTGCGTACTGCCCTACGACCCGCAACGCGACGAGGTGGTGCTGATCGAGCAGTTCCGCGTCGGCGCCATGGACAAGGCGGCCAATCCCTGGCTGCTGGAACTGGTCGCCGGGCTGATCGACAAGGACGAGGAGCCCGAGGAGGTCGCACGCCGCGAAGCCGTCGAAGAAGCCGACCTGATCCTCGGCCCGCTGTGGCCTATCACCCAGTATTTCCCCTCCCCTGGCGGCTCCGACGAGTTCGTCCACCTGTTCCTCGGTCGCTGCGACAGCAGCGGCGCCGGCGGCGTGCATGGGCTGCCCGAGGAAGGCGAGGACATTCGCGTGCACGTGATGCCATTGGCCGATGCTCTGGCTGCATTACGTGATGGCCGTATCAACAATGCGGCGAGCATCATCGCCCTGCAATGGCTGGCCCTGAACCGCGACGAAGTGCGGGGGATGTGGTCGTGAATTTCTTGCGCGAGCGCTATCGGGTCGACCTGGTAGAGCTGCAAGCGGCTTGCGAGGCCAACTACGCACGGCTGATGCGCCTGCTGCCGAACATGCGTGAGCACACGGAAAGCCGCCGCGTGGCGCTGAGCCAGGGTGAGCATCTGCTCGGTGTGCTGGCGCTGGACGTGCTGGAAAGTTGCCCATACACCACCACCCTGCGCGTGCGCCAGGAACACAGCCTGCCCTGGCTGCCTGTACCGCAATTGGAAGTGCGGGTCTATCACGATGCGCGCATGGCCGAAGTGGTCGGTGCCGAGAACGCTCGCCGCCTGCACATACGCTACCCATATCCGAACGCGGCCATGCACCAGCCGGACGAAAAGAGTCAGCTCAACCTGTTTCTCGGCGAATGGCTGAGCCATTGCCTGGCCTGCGGTCATGAGCCGCAACCCGTGCTGTAAAATGCCAAACAGGGCATGCGCTGGGCCGCAGTTGGTGTGACGTTGTACTGTTTAACCACCGCATGACACGAATGCCCCCATAGCGAAACTGGCAAAAAACGCTTCAGGCGTTTTTTTCTGTGACCTGTGTCCGCTTCTCGGGTTTTCCCTTTATCGCGGTAACCACCATAATTCACTCGATAGAGTCCAAGGAGACGGTCTTGCCGAGCCTGCCCACCCACGCTGCTGATTCTTCGGTCCTGCTGGTGCAGTTATCCGACAGCCACCTATTCACCGAAGCAGACGGCAAGCTGCTGGGCATGGACACCTGCGCCAGCCTGCAACGGGTGATCGAGCAGGTGCAGCAGGAGCAGCCCCGTATCGACCTGATCCTGGCAACAGGCGACCTTTCCCAGGATGGCAGCCAGGCCTCTTATGAGCGTTTCCGCCAACTGACCGAATCACTCGGTGCTCCCGTGCGCTGGCTTGCCGGTAACCATGACGAAACACCGCCCATGCAAGAGGTCTGTGCCGGTACTTCCCTGCTGGAGCCTGTATTCGAGCTCGGCGCCTGGCGTGTGGTCATGCTCGACTCGTCGATCCCCGGTGCGGTGCCCGGCTTTCTTGCCGACAGCCAGCTCGTGTTGCTGGAGCGCGCCCTCCGAGAAGCGCCGCAGTGCCATCACCTGATCTGCCTGCATCACCACCCGGTGTCCATTGGCTGCAAGTGGATGGAGCCTATAGGCCTGCGCAATCGCGCAGCGCTATTTGCGATCCTAGACCGCTACCCACAGGCACGCGCCGTACTCTGGGGACACATCCATCAGGAGTTCGACCAGATGCGTGGCAATCTGCGTTTGCTCGCCTCGCCTTCGACCTGCGTGCAGTTCGCGCCCGGCAGCGATGACTTCCAGGTGAGCAGCGAAGCCCCCGGCTATCGCTGGCTGCGCCTGCATGCTGACGGCACATTGGATACCGGCGTCTCGCGCGTCACCGGCATCGCCTTCGAGATCGACTACAGCGTCAAGGGCTACTGAAGCAGCGGCAAGCCTCACGCCATGAGCCGCAAGCCAAACGCGCACGCCGCGCTGTTCCTTGCCGCTTGCCGCTTGCAGCTTACAACCGCTTTTTGTAGTAGCCTCCCGCACCATGACTGCGTCCATACTCTATATTCACGGCCTCAATAGCTCACCCGCCTCGCACAAGGCCAGGCAATTGAGCCGCGCCATGGCGCACCTGCAAATCGCCGAGCAGCTGCGCGTACCGGCGCTGCACCATCACCCGCGCCAGGCCATGGCCCAGCTCGAAGCGCTGCTCGCCGAGCTCGGCTCGCCGCTGCTGGTGGGCAGCTCGCTGGGTGGTTACTACGCCACCTACCTGGCCGAGCGGCATGGCCTCAAAGCCTTGCTGATCAACCCGGCTGTACGCCCGCACCTGCGCTTCGACGGTTACCTCGGCCCGCAGAAAAACTTCTACAGCGACGAGACCTGGGAACTCACCGAAGATCACATCCGCGCCCTGGCCGAACTCGAAGTCGCGCCGCCGAGCGACCCGGCGCGCTACCAGGTGTGGCTGCAAACCGGCGATGAAACCCTCGACTATCGCGACGCCGAGCGCTACTACCGGGCCTGCGCGTTGCGCATCCAGGCCGGTGGCGACCACGGTTTCCAGGGGTTCACCGAGCACTTGCCAGCGCTCTTAGCATTTGCCGACATTAGCGCCACACTCTGGCGCGATACCGACTTTTCCGTATTCAATTGATGACCAAGAGACCCTATGGCCCAGCAGAACGCCTATAACGCAGACGCCATCGAAGTCCT
>CAZIZA010000067.1:0-15359 GCA_964543555.1 uncultured Pseudomonas sp. | reverse complement strand
GTCAGACAGGAACGCCGCCTGACTTCATACACCAGATTTGACAATAACTCGATGTCGCTCTCCCGGCGTGACAAAACCGATGCGGCTATGCCTGTGCTCTTCGTTATACCAGGCCATAAATCTTTGTACCCATTCCCTTGCCGCATCCAGGCTGGCAAAGCCCTCAGCAGGCCACTGTGGGCAATACTTCAGGGTGCGAAACAGCGACTCCGAGTACGGATTATCATTGCTGACCCGTGGCCGACCCCTCGAGGGCGTTATCCCAAGCTCAACCATCTTGCTCAGCAGTGTGTAGGACTTCATCGGTGCCCCATTGTCCGAGTGCAAGACCAGCGGCTGCCGCCAGCACTGCTCACGCAGCGCCGTGCGCTGCAGGAGTTCTGCGGCCAGCTCACCACTCTCTTGCTCATGGACCTCCCAGCCCACCCCCTTACGGCTGTAGATGTCCTCTATCAGATAGAGGTAGTAGTACTTACCCCGTACCGGTGACGGAAGATAGGTGATGTCCCATGACCACACCTGGTTGGGCCCATTGGCACTATGGCTGGTCGGAGCCTGTACCTTACGTGGTGCCTGGCAGCGGCCCCGTCTGTGTAGCTGCCCGGCATCGCGTAAGATACGGTAGAAGCTGGACTCGCTCGCCAGATAGCATCCCCGGTCAGCTAATCTCGGCACGATTTGACTCGGCGGCAAAGAGGCAAACTCCGGGCTATGACACATCGCCAATATCGCTTGCCGCTCTTCTGGCGTCAGGGCATGCGCAGGTATCGGGCGAACCGCTCCGGGGCGGCCATCCGCTTTCACAGCCAGCCCTTCGGTCCAGCGCTGAAGGGTACGCAGACTCAGCCCCAGTACCTCAGCTGCCTGTCGCTTGCGTGCCCCGGCTGCAATCGCCTCATGCCACCACTCAACGTATTGCTGCCGTACTGGCAACGAGGTCAGCTCTCCTCGTCGACGTTGCCCCAGTAGGCATTGAGCTTTTTTTGCAATATCAGCAGGGCAGCTGCCTCAGCGAGCGCCTTCTCTTTACGGCGAAGTTCCCGCTCCAGCTCGCGGATACGCTTCTTGTCAGCTTTGGCTTGCACGTTATCCATCTGTTGCTGGGCTCGGGCACTGTGCTGGCCCTGGACACACGCCGCCCGCCATGCCTGAATTTGCTCGATATAGAGTCCCCGGCGACGACAATACTCGGCCAACTCTGCTTCAGAGAGGGTGGCGGTCTCCAACACGGTGGCAAACTTGGCACCGGGGGACCATTCATCGGTTTTTTTATTGTGTCCGGGCACGCTGGCTCCTGTGGCGTTGGCTTGTTTGAGCCAACTATACAGGACGGTCTTGCTGACGCCCTCTTGGCGAGCAAGCTCAGCAACAGACATGTTGATGGGAGGCAACAGCTTCTTGAGCAGTGCTGATTTATGTTCATCAGAATAGCGAGTCATTGAACCCTTCTTCCGCCCCCGGTCTTCCATTTAGCGTGATCTGTTTAGGCGACAACTATCCTGACACCGGGGGGATCTGCTTCTAAGACAGAAACAACCTCGCCATCCACTCGTCCATTATGTGTCAGCTGTTGCATAAAGGTGAGAGCCTCTTGGGGGGAAAATCCCTTGCGGTAAGGTCGATCTTGTATAATGGCCTGGAAAATATCCGCAGCCCTTAAGATCCTGGCTTCGAGAGGCTGCTCTGCAGCAAAAAGATGAAATGGATACCCTTCTCCATCCGGTTCCTCATGATGATAGCCAGCCCAACAAGCTATCTCTTCAAAACCGTCAATACGTGACAGGATCTGATATGTATCAAAACTATGAGCTTTGATGATTGCTCGCTCTTCGATTGTCAACCCACTTTGCTTTTCAAGTATCTCATTAGGGACTCTGAGTTTGCCTAGATCATGTAAAAGCCCCGCGATCTCGAGCATGTCGCAACGTTTCTTTTCTATCCCCATTCGGGTTGCCAATAAGCTAGCTAGGCATGCAACTCCTGTAGAATGTGATTGGGTGAAAGGACTCTTGGCATCAACGATACCAGAGAAAATTTTTGCCAATTGTTTTAATTCATCGAAATCAAGCAAATAGGGTTCCTGCTCTAACAACATTTTATGTATGTAGTTATTGACTGAATCAGACTTCAACTGAAGCCAAAAGGCCTCAGTGCGAGAGGCGTCCATAAAAGCATCTATTAGATGGGGGGAAAATAAATCACTGTTGTCTTCAGCCAGGCACTTGCGGATATCGTTAGTCCGCATCAATAGTGAGTTTTTCCCATAATGTGGAGCAGCTAGGATATCACACCGATCTACCAGAAAAACAAGATTGGCTTGAGATGCTATCAGGGGATCCACATAGTTATCTTTAAGAAGTTCAGACCAGGGAGTGTGGTGGTAACGGATAGGCAGTGCCAAGGAGGCAAGAGGAGGAAAATCCTTGAGAAGGTTGTATCCCACCTCTCCATGCTCCTGAACACCACCCCATTCGAATTCATGGACCAAATGACACGCAGTCTCGGTGGACGACACCCCTATGTCGTGTAGTGCTCCTAGTTCAAACAAGACACCACACTCTTTTTTGCTCATTCCTAGAACTTGGCCACATGAAGCCGCCATGATCCCGACCCTTTTCCATGCGCCCCAACGTCACCAACTAAATCGAGTGCGGAAGAAAGGGCATATACCACCTGCCGAAGATCCACCCTTAGCGAAAAGCTATTTTCCTGCGATGAAGATGCATCCATGCGTTACCATCCTGCTGGTTTTAAATCTAAATTTAAATACAGCTGCTCCATAAAAAAACAGAGCTACAGTCAAGTGTTTCAACCAAAAGTCTGGCTCAATCCCTTGAGTTGTTTGGCTCGCTCCAGCAATTCACTGCTCGAAGTATCGACAGTTAACATCTGTTTGCTATTAGAGTGAGAGAACTCAGAGATCTGATTGATGTTCCTATCTATTTCCTCAACGACAGCCTGTTGTTGTTCCGCCGCAGCCGCAATTTGGGTAGAAAACTCGGTGACCAGCTCAATTTCTTCCAGGACGGAGTGAAGATTAGCCGAGCTTTCCCGGGTCATCTCAGCGCACTCTCTGGTTTGCTGGAGGTTATCTTGCATCATGCCCCGCCAGAGTCCCAACGTCTGCTGGATCTGCTTAATACTCCCCTGGATAAGCTCGGTCGCCTTCTGAGTTCGTGTTGATAAGGTGCGTACTTCATCGGCCACTACAGCAAAGCCGCGTCCCTGCTCACCTGCTCGTGCCGCCTCAATAGCAGCATTCAGAGCCAGAAGATTGGTCTGCTCGGCTATACCCTGAATTTCTCCCATTAGGTTGCCAATTCGTTCAGATTCATTTGCCAATTCCACTGCTGAGTTGAAGGCCTGCTCAGCTTGTTTGGTAAGCTGTTGAATCCGCCCGCCGGTTTGTCCAAGTTGACGATCTGTCTGGATGCAGCGCAGACGGGCCTCATTGACCTGATTGTTGGAGTCCTGAATATTTCGGGCTATCTCGTGAGCAGTGCTGGTCATCTGGGTCATAGCTGTAGCCATTTGCTGGATCTCGGCATCTTGCTCTGAGATGTCATGTGAGGCCTGATGAGATGCATGTTTCAGATGAGCTGCTAAGGCTTGCAAGGGCTCCGTCGCATCATTGACTCTTCCCAAAACAGTACGAATACGGGCCAGCAGCATCTTTATATGAAAGTCTGCGATAGAGCCAGGTCCTGAACCTGAATAGACCAGCCGAGTCAGGCTGTCGTATTCTCGACCAAGTTTCAGCAGGAAACGTTGTAGCGAGAAAAGATCAGGCCCATAGATACAACCGACCAGCAGCAGTGGCAGTAACATCAACATAACTGTTGCTACGCCTTGGAAAAACCATGCACAGCCAATGCTAGCAAGCAACAATATAGCCAATAGTGGCAGCTTGAATCGGCTAAAGGAGATACTCGACGATTTAGCTCCCTTCTCCGCGTTAAGTAGAGCCTGATAAGTCCGGATAGCTATCTGTTTAAGCTCTGGGTCTGGTTTACAGCGTACGGATTGATAGCCGCTTATCCTGCTCCCCTCATAGATAGGGGTAACGTAGGCATCAACCCAGTAATAGCTGCCATCCTTGCAGCGATTTTTGACGATACCACGCCAAGCTTTCCCCTCCTTGAGGCGGGACCAGAGGTCTGCGAAAGCAGCTTTTGGCATATCGGGATGGCGTACCATATTATGGTTATGGCCAACCAACTCATCAGCTGTATAGCCTGCAATATGGCAGAAAGTGGGGTTAGCATATGTAATGACTCCCCTTAAGTCTGTAGTGGATACCAATTGTACATCAGCAGGGAACTCAACCTCATGATCTTGGAGCTGGGTATTTCTGCGCGACATAGGTATGTACTCCGCTTATTTTCTGATGGTTTTATCGTCTTATTATGGCGACTTTTATCAAGTCGAGTCACCGGTTTGGTTGAAAAGCGGTTAGGCGAATGTGGACGCTGAGGCTGGTATCCAGCGATATAATGTCGGAATCGAAATGCCGAGATTCTTGGCCACATCCTTGGGCGGCACGCCACTGGCTAGTAGCTTCTTGGCTGACGCGATCTTGCTGTCGGTCATCTTAGGCTTACGACCACCTTTACGACCGAGTTGCCTGGCAACGTCCAGCCCAGCCCGGGTGCGTTCTACGATCAAGTCTCGTTCCATCTCCGCGAGGCTTGCCATGACATGAAAAAAGAATCGGCCCGATGGCGTGCCGGTATCGATAGAATCGGTGAGACTCTTGAACTGGACGTTTTGTTTGTGCAGAGCGCTAACTAACTCCACCAGTTGTTTGACTGACCGGCCCAATCTATCCAGCTTCCAAACAACCAAAGTGTCCCCCTCACGCAGCATTTCGAGTGCCTTCCCCAAACCGGGCCGATCAGCACGAGTACCACTGATCGTGTCTTCAAACACCTTTTGGCAACCAGCTTTAGTCAGCGCTTCTAACTGAAGCTCCAGGTTCTGATCTTGCGTCGAGACGCGGGCGTAGCCGATCAACATGATTCATCTCTCGCTTGATCTGCATTTTGGAGCACATCGGACAACTGTTTGAGCAGTTCAGGCAGCCATTCCTGAATTGTGTTCCAGACAATATCGAGGTTAATGTCAAAATAGCCATGAGCCATGCGGTTCCGCATATTCCGCATGCTGCGCCACGGTACTTCGCTGTGTGCTTGGGTAAACACGGTATAGCCATCCATTATCTTTGTGGCAGCCTCACCAATGATGATAAGGCTCATGATGACAGCCTGCTGAGTACGCTTGTCAGCTAAGAATTCTTCTTTGGCCAACCCCTCCACGAAACTGCGCGCATCGATTGCGGCCTGTTGTATGTGATCGAGATAATCGGGCAATCGGTTCTCGTTCATACCGGCCTGGCCTCCGCAAGCACTTTGGCCCGGAACTTCGGTGGAAGATCGCCAGGGGTCAGCAAATCAACGTCAACACCGAGCAGCGATTTCAGTTCGTCCTCCAAATCCCCCAAATCTAATAGCGTTGTACCTGGTAGCGCATCGACCAGCAGGTCAAGGTCACTGCCATCTAGGTCGGTGCCATACAGCACTGAACCAAAGACTCGTGGATTGGCAACACGGAAACGGCTTGTCGTCTCACGAATAATGCTTCGTTTGAGATCGAGCGCAACGGATGGCCTCATAATGGGTATCTCCTTATCAAAACTCGTTGAAATGATAGGCAACTGAGAATAATGTTTCAAGAATGATTTTCGAGAATCATAACCCCTTGATCTGCTGTTGTACCCGAGACCCCTTGGCGTTGCTCTTACAAACCTACGTTTTCAAGAAGAAGGAACCCGCATGCCTCGCCGCTCAATCCTATCCGCCGCAGAGCGAGACAGCCTGCTTGTGCTACCCGATACCCAAGACGAACTGATCCGCCACTATACGTTTAGCGAGCACGATCTATCACTGATACGGCAGCGGCGCGGTGACGCTAACCGCTTGGGGATCGCGGTACAGTTGTGCTTGCTGCGCTTCCCCGGTCAGGGCTTGCTGCCCGACGCTACGGTGCCAATACCTTTGTTGCAATGGATAGGACAACAACTACAACTCGATCCTGTATGTTGGCCGCAGTATGCCGAGCGGGAGGAGACCCGGCGCGAGCACTTGCTCGAACTGCGGGCGTATCTTGGCATGGAACCGTTCGGCCAAATGCACCATCGGCAGGCAGTCCATGCCACGACTGAACTGGCCTTGCAAACCGACAAGGGCATCGTGTTGGCCAACAGTGTTGTCGAGACGCTGCGCCATAAACACATCATCTTGCCGACACTTGATGTTGTTGAGCGCGTCTGTGCCGAGGCACTCACCCGTGCCAACAGGCGTATCTACGACACCTTGGCCGAACCGCTGTCAGACTCGCACCGCCACCGCCTCGACGATCTGCTCAAGCTTCGGGACAACAACAAGACGACCACGCTGGCTTGGCTTCGCCTGTCTCCGGTCAAACCCAATTCGCGGCACATGCTTGAACACATAGAACGACTCAAGGTATGGCAGGCGCTTGATCTGCCTATTGGTGTCGATCGTCTGATCCACCAAAACCGATTGCTCAAGATCGCCCGTGAGGGCGGACAGATGACCCCCGCCGACTTGGCCAAGTTCGAGCCACAACGCCGCTATGCGACCTTGGTTGCGCTAGCTATCGAGGGGATGGCCACCGTCACAGATGAAATCATTGATCTGCATGACCGCATCCTGGGCAAGTTATTCAATGATGCCAAGAAGCGACATCAGAAACAGTTCCAGGCATCCGGGAAGGCGATAAATGCCAAGGTGCGCCTGTTCGGCCGTATCGGCCAAGTGTTGATCGACGCCAAGCAAGCGGGCGATGATCCGTTTACCGCCATCTTCCTCACCGCCCTCAAGTTGCGGGCCGCACCGGCTGCCAAAGGTGTATTGGAGGCTATCGAAGTGCTGCGCAGCATGAATAATGACAACGCACGAAAAGTACCTGCTGATGCACCAACCGATTTCATCAAGCCGCGCTGGCAGAAGCTGGTGATAACCGATACCGGCATCGACCGGCGTTACTACGAGCTATGCGCGCTGTCGGAGATGAAGAATTCATTGCGTTCCGGTGACATCTGGGTACAGGGATCGCGCCAGTTCAAGGACTTCGATGACTACCTTGTTCCACCCGCGAAATTCGTCAGTCTCAAGCAGGCCAATCACTTGCCGCTGGCCGTAGCCACCGACAGTGAGCTGTATCTGAATGAACGGCTGACGCTGTTGGAAACGCAGCTCACCACCGTCAACCGCATGGCTCAGGCTAATGAACTACCGGATGCCATCATCACGGCATCGGGCCTAAAGATCACACCGCTGGATGCAGTAGTACCAGATACCGCGCAGATCCTTATCGATCAGGCAGCCAGGATCCTGCCGCACGTCAAGATCACAGAGTTGCTGCTTGAAGTGGACGAATGGACGGGCTTTACCAGGCACTTCGCACACCTGAAATCGGGTGACCTGGCCAAGGACAAGAACCTGTTACTGACGACCATCCTGGCCGACGCGATCAATCTGGGTCTGACCAAGATGGCGGAATCGTGTCCGGGCACGACCTATGCCAAGCTCGCTTGGCTGCAAGCCTGGCATATTCGTGACGAAACCTATGGCGCGGCCTTGTCCGAGTTGGTCAATGCGCCCCCCGGTCTTCCATTTAGCGTGATCTGTTTAGGCGACAACTATCCTGACACCGGGGGTCTGGCGCATGGAGCGCTTTTGCAACTGACACCAGGACTTGTAGTGTAGGTGAGCTGAAACACGTGCGGACAGACGGGGCAACGATAGCGAACATGGCCAGCAGGGGTCTTACCATGGCGATATACGTGGTCAGAGTTGCAACGAGGACAGTGAACGGGGATGGATGCCATGAAGCTATGAGTCTCAAAGGCACCCATCATACCAGCTCAACCGAGCGGAGGCATCACCGACTCGCGAAAGCATCTGCCTCTCTCGTTCCGTGGTGCTCCACGAGAAAGTGATTGGTACCTTTATCGAAAGGCATCATCTCAACTGATTGGAGGCATCACCCCCTAGAACATCTCTAGGTATCCCCACACCCAAGGGTCATTATTCGCATTTAAATAGTTATAGGTTCGATTATGTTGCTCCAATTCAACCATATGTAAATTCCTGATTTCTCCACGAGGAGGTTGATATGGAGCCAAATCTCTTGCCGTGCGTGGGAGCGTCGCCCTATGTTGAAACACGGAGCCTTCTGCTAAATCAGCTCGATGAATAGCACCTATTCTACGAAGGTTAGCACTATTTGCAGCCTGCTCTCCTATGGTTATTGCAGGGCGTCCAAGAGTACTTCGAATAGCATCAACATTGCTTCTCATACGTCTAGAAACCATAGCAAAATTTGCCATGTCACGCTCATCTAAATTTCTGGCGATATTATGAATAATTTCATTGGGCAGGTCATTCAAGCTATTTGGAACATCCCCTCCCCCTCTTAATCTGAGTGGACCAAAGCTTTGATTCACATCTGCAGAGCCCGCCCCTCCAGACATTTTTATTGGTTTTATTTTGGCAAGAGATTGCATACCTCGCTTCGTCTGTCTGGCACCTGATTTTGCTACCGCGCCCCCCACTCCCACCAGTACCCCAACCCCGGCACTAATGCCCGCTGATTTGGCTGCCTCTTTCAGTGACTGCCCTCTTCCCACGTTGAGAGCAAAGTTTGCTCCAAAGTCCACCACACCGCCGACTACGGTTTCCAGTAGGACTGAAGAGCCGACCCCGAACCCCGAAGTTAAAAAGCCCACGGCCGCATCAATCCCTATTTGCGCCCAGTCTATCTCGTGGCTGGGATCCATCAATGTCTGGATACCTTGGCTTATCAGGCCAACAACAAAACCAACTACTGCGCCTATCAGATTGTCAATCAGTGCAAAGTGCCCGCTAGGGTCCCGCTTGTTGATAGGGTCACCCAGGCAGTAAGCGTAGCTGTTCAGGCCACCCTTTCCAAAAGGGCTCATACTGTCGGCACCGTGAAATCGCATGAACCTAGGGTTATACATCCGATAACCGTTACCAAGATGGTAGCCACCTGTAACTGGGTCACAGCGTTCACCGTTGAATCCGAGTGGGTTAGTCATCAGGACCTTTCTTCCAGGGGGGAGCAAGCCTCCTATCGCCTGCGCAGTGGGAGACAAGCCCATACCCACGATGGTACCAGCCATTGCTGTTTGCTTGATAAAGCGCCGTCTGGCGGGATTGTAATGAAGTTTGTTAGCTATTTTTTTCATTTGTCTTGATGCCATAAGGTGTATAGGTATGTGATTCTCGGATGATTTCACCACTATTGTATGTCATTGTTGCGATAACACTTCCTTGTGTATTGCAATACAATTGTTGATGTTGGACTTCTTGATCTGAGATTGCTGTTCTTTTGATAAGTCCAGGCGAAGCATAGTAATAGCATGCCTTGGAATTATCCGCTACTTCGTTGACCAGCTTGTCTCCCTGATAATAAAAATAGACGGGCTGACTATCTACAGTCTGAGACACTAACCTGCCATTTGCATCATAAGCATAGCTGGATAAGTTATTATCTATAGAGTTTACCGAAGTCAACTCCCCGAATACATCATAGATATAAGATAGACCTGACTCGTCATTGAGAACATTCCCTGCATTATCGTACTGAAAAACTGTTTCCGCCGGATAGGATTGGTGAGAATTAGATATTCTTTCAAGCCTGACGGGATTGTCTGAATAATAGCTAAAGCGAGATAGGTTGGATTCTCCTGATGTAAAATTAGTTGTGCAGGTTTTGATATTTCCATAAATGTCATGAGTAAATGACTGCTCTGTTATTCGATTTCCATAACCATCTCCTGGTAGAGCTCCTCCGCTACATCTGTATGTAATCAAGCGTGATAGGTCATCATACACATAACTTTCTGTCGTTATACCATGCACATCATGAACAACCCGTATTTCCAGTTGCTGGTTTCTATTGTAAGTTGATGTGGATTCATATACCATATCACCGTTAACACTGATAGCTCTAGCCAGCTCAAGCCCGATATCTGACATGTCTAACTTTAGAATTGTCTCTTGCTCACCACTAACGGACACGTAGCGACATGGACGACTGAATTCATCAAAATAAATCGTAGTGGTCGTTTTATTCCCATTTGGTTGGGTATACGAACAACGGAATGGGCGAAGAAACTCATCGTACTCCCATTGTGTATGGTTTCCGATAAAATCCTGATTAGTTAGCACCCTACCGGCCATTGAATATGTATAGGTTGCTTTCTTTGATTCTCCATTATTGAGATAAACTTTCTCACCTATTAAGTTACCCATTTGGTCTATCTCAAGTTGATAGTCGCATGCAGCATTAAGGTGACTAGATATGCCACCAGTGACAGGGTCATATTTATATATTGAGGACATATTCCTTTCGCCTTGCACCTGTCGACTTTTAAGCGCTCTAAGAGGAATGTTGTAATTCATATCAATGATATCACCTGTCGGAGCTATCTGTTGAGTAGGAAGTTGGAATGACCCCTCATAGCGAAAACTACGTTTAGCGTTGGCGACCACCTCCTCTCTCAATCTCATTAGACCATCATAGCATCTAGTTCCCAGCTGAATGTCGTCAATAGCAATACTCTCCACCATGTCAGCATCGGAAAAATCAGGGTAGGTCATCGTTTCCCTTATGCTTTGGCCATCAATATAACGTGTGCTCTCAACCAACCGGTCAAAGTCGTCATATTTTAAATTTATCTTTCGTCCTTCAGTATCTACGATTTCGATTTGGTTGCCATAGCCATCATAGCGATAATCTGTTGTGGCTATTACCTGACCTTGGCTGTCACGCGTCTCTTTCCTTGTTTCTTGTCCTGACAGGTTAAAAAAGGTTTTTTCACTCATTAAACCTGACAAGCTATATTCACTTGTCAGAGATACTGGGTTGTGGAGCGTGGTTTCTCTTCTGCCATCGGCATGAATTACCTCTGTTATTTCACCATTCTCATCATGAACATAACGAGTGGTGATATCAATACGATGGCCATTTAGCCAGTCTGTGTTTGTTTGTGATATAAGCAACCCGATAGCATTGTATTCACAGGATTGCACAACCTTGAGTGTCGCCCCTGTGGTCGCCATCTCAACTGAAATCACTTTCCCCGCATTATTAACATGCGTCATTTTTATATTTTTCTTGCCATCTATTTCCGTGATTGCATTATTTCCAGCTCCCACGCTGTACACCCAAGTGCGCTCAGCCTGTTCAGGCTGACCAAACGCTGTGGCGGCCCAAGTTTGCCGCCCAGCGGCATCATATTCGACCTTGTAGATGACGCCATCAGGATCTACCAGTTCAGTTATGTTCCCATGCAGATAGCTGGATATTTCAGACGACGATAATTGTAGGCCGTCATGGGTTGTAACGTAAATACTGGTTTTGAGTCCTGCGGGCAAAAATTCATATTGATATTCTTTTTTTATATCATGACCATTGATCGATAAAACTTCCTGCTGCAACCGGCCGTACTCCAACGGTTTATCTATAACATTATAGTATGTCATGGTTTTTTTTAGTCTTTTGTCATGCTGAACATGGTTGACAATAAAGCTACCAATCCCATTGAGGCAGGGATAATCGAGGTAAGTAAATTCGGTTATTTTTGGTGCTGTTATATATTGAGGGGGGGGGGTGAATTTTTCCCATCTAAGTAGTGAAACCATACCGTTTGGAGCTTGTGGGCAAAGATCTTGAATGCCCGCCGCGGGATAAAACTCTCGCTCAACAATTGAACCATCCTGATTAACAACTTTAGTTTCATTGCCATAGTCATCATATTCATGATAAATGGATACTTTTCGCTCCCCCCCCTCAAAATATAAAGTGCAACTCTCTTCTCTAATATACATGTAATTTGCAGGTTGCATGTCTATGCTTTGGTCAAGGATAGCAAAGTAAACGTTATCATCTGCACGGTACAATTTTTCATTGTCTCGATATTCTATTTTCACCATGAGATGATATTTGTTATACTCTCTCTTTGTAGACTTTACATTACCATCGCCACTATCTATGGTTTCCTCTACCCAATAGCGATAATCTTTTTCAACCCAGAAAAGATTATCCTCCCCATCTCGCCACGATAAGTAGCTACCAAAACCAAGATAGTTTGAAAAAGAATAGTTATAGATTGTTACTCTGTCAGGCTGAGCATCACCAGCAATGATCCTATGCCTAGTAACCCGAGGGAGTGACTTTATTGGTGCCCCAATGGGTAATTGGGTGCCATCAATCTGATAAGAGATGTGTTCCTCCATCCCTGTTGAATGGTAGACAGACTCAATCAGATCGTGCTCACTGCCCGGTTCGTATTCATAAAAAATCGTTGTGGGTGTGGAAATAGCAGGAAGCTTGATGCTTTTAAGTCTGTATCCATTTTGAGATAGAGACTTTATGATGGAAAATCGTTGTAGCTCTTGTTCATTTATTTTTTGGCTTACAACTGTCTCTGTCTTACTTGATTGCCAATCAATGTCAACTACCCGACCATAACCGTCCTCAATTTTTAAAAGTCGCATAACTCCCGCTTGGCGACTAAATGAAAAATGTATGGATAGTCCCTGAGGAGAAACGATCTCTTTCAAATTTCCATTTTTATAATCGATAATCTCTTTTCTACCATCCTTATGAATTGCTATAATGGAATTAGTCACATCATCATAAACAACTCGAATATCTTTCACCCTCCGATAGGGCATGTCATACTCATTTTTTTCTTCATTCCACATTATTTTAAATGACTGCCCCGTGGAGAGGGATAAAAGTGAATTAGCTTTTGAATACGATGGCAAGGATAATGCCCACCCCCGGCCAAAACCAAAATCAGCATTACTAGCAGGATTGTAGTGAAGAGTCAGCGTAAATGTAGCACCAGACGTCAAGTGAGATGAAAAGCTCCCAAGACAAAGAGATAAACTGAAAGTACCTGTTCTTGGGTCAACCCCAGACTGAATAAAGTTGGGGAAGTTATAGGCATTACTTGTGATTGCTGTCATAAAATACCATTAAATTTGACACGCCTTCCTTGGAAGGCGTGAGTGTATAAAATCAAAGAGCATCTGAAGATGCAGGTGAGACTCCAAAGCCACGCGATGATGGTAGGCCATCAAGCGATATTCCACCGTTCCCCTGAGCGCTAGTACGGAATTGGAATACGTGGGATGTTCCGTAAATGTCAGTCACCGTGACATTCTTGGTTTGTACGGATGACAGAAACGGGTTGATGGTCGTTTCGGGATAAAATTGCATCCCCGTGCCAGCATTAGTATATTTGGCACACTTGTAACGTGGAGCATTTGGCCCTGCCTTACAAGTATAATCCCCAGCTAAAAGAGTTCCCATATTAAAAAATTGAACTACTTTAATAAAAGGTTCATCTACTGGGGCAAAGTCAAAAATACCTGGTCTATTGGGTTCGTTAGATTCAATGTAAGATAATTTATTTACTTCCGGTGTCGTTATATAGCCTCCAGTAAAGTTCACGCATCCCCCCTCCCAAAACACGCAGTTCATATTGCTATCTCGCAAAGAAAATGCATCTGTATTTACAGTGAGCTGGTCTGGCTTTTCTATAGCTCCAGAATAGTGTAAGTATCGCAGGTTAGGGTTGGTTTTATTATATATTCCATATGCACTAATAATCATAGGGCCACTGTCTGACACAGTGTTTATAGCCCTTACCTCCATATCTCCACCACTATAAATAACAGGGTTGATAGCTTTGATTTTTATAGTGCCAATGTATTCATCCTTATCACATGAGTTGCGATACCCCCCTTTCTCTGTTCTAATTTCAAAACAGATGTCACGCGTAGTTGCTTTATCTGCGGAGACAAAAAATTCAATTTCACCATTAGTACCACCAATGCGTCTATAATATGGCTCCTTATCACCCTCTACTACCTCAGTTAGCGATTTGTTTGAAACCTCATGCGCATACTCGTTCTCATTGAAAGAGGCGGTTAAACCTATCTCAGAGAGAGGTTTCTGTGTGTATAATTCAAAAAGGTTTACATCGGTGATGCGATCACCTTCGATCAAATTTCGGTAATTCACAGTCACCACCGACTGCATGTTTTTATTCGCATAGAGTAATCCATCACCACGGATAGATATGAAAGAATCAACATCATAGGAAGGGGCAGCAAAAGAAGGTAAAGCTAAAATAGATAACGCAATGGTTAGTGGGGTAATTTTTTTCATGTCGAACTCCATTGTAAAATAACAATCCACCTCAGTAAGCCGAAGTGGGGATAGCAAAAACTAAAAATGCCATGTAAAATAAAGTGACGACAACTAAATCTCACGCTAAAAATCAATTTTTCTAATTAACATCATATTTATGATATTTATCTGAAAACCAAGCCAATACTCAATTGAGATCTTTTTTGTTTTGGTGTAAAGGCAGGGTTCTGGTAACCGTTCACTCAGGGTGGGATCACAGGGCGGGATCATACCCTTGAAAACTGATGGAACTTTCTGATTATTCAGTGATCTGAGGGGTATTCTCACCTCTAAAGCATCATCGATATGGATTTTTTTGCTCGGCTGTCACTCATTGAAGACTGAGTTATTGTCATAGATGGTCGCCCCGGTTTGCCAAGCTCTCAATTCATGAAAGTGAGTCAGGTGGAGATTGCAGCCATAGATCCGGATTTCAATCGAGGCTACCGCCTCTATCCCTGATGGAATTCGCTGACTGGCTCCTCTATCAAATGTTCGCACTGAAGGTGCTTTGGCCATCTCGGGTTTTGCCAGTCACGGTCTGACCTGTCTCGCCATCACTTCATGATTGCCTGTGCAATCGGTGTTACTTATTCAACCTCTTGTCATACAAAGCTCAATACGCCGTTATCCTTGATAAGCGGGCTCTTCATGATGCTGTCACGCCATAATTAGCATCGTACTCTCTGTTATGCGCCAGCAATGCCCAGACGATGCGGGCCGTCTTGTTGGCTTGTGCAACCGCCGCTACATTGTGGTTGCGCCGCCCCATTACCCCCGGCGTTTTTCAAGGTAGTTGTCGCCTAAACCGGTTTTTTAGGCTGCGAGTTTTTGTGCTTGCTCCAGGCGCTCAGGGTTGAGCGTCACTGTCCCCACCGGCGTCCAGTTTCGGGTTTGGCCACGCCACCTTGCCGGGTTTGCCTCTCTGGCTGCCTGATACACATCATGACGCTTGGCTAACAGCGCCTTATCTTCCCCGCGATGTCGCTGAGTTATGGTCATTTCTGGTGTACGGAGGGATAGAGGGAGTGGCGTATCCTGCT